>JASHZW010000020.1 GCA_030042335.1 Nitrososphaerales archaeon | reverse complement strand
ATTCTGGTCCTCACCTTCTTTCTCAACTCGTTCGGAGTTAGACTCTTTTCACGATTCAACACTGCGGTTACGTGGTGGAAGCTGTTGATACCGACGGTTACGGTCATAGTCGCTCTTCTCTACTTCTATCCGCCCAACTTCACATCGTTCGGCGGGTTCGCGCCAAGAGGCATCACTCCTGTCTTCTCGGCTGTCGGCACGGCCGGGATAGTTTTCGCATACACCGGTTTCCGCGCTGCAATGGACTACTCGGGGGAGGCGAAGAATCCCAAGAGGGATGTACCCCGCGCCATGCTCCTTTCGGTCGGGGTAACAATAGTCCTTTACACTCTCCTGCAGATTGCGTTCATAGGAGGAATCAGATGGAGCGCATCCGGCCTGCCGGCCGGAGATTGGGCCGCCCTCTCTAGCTCTGGAATCTACTCGAGCGCACCATTCTACCACTTGATGACGATATTGGGTATAGGCATCTTGGCCTCCATCCTGATCGTTGACTCCATAATCTCTCCGCTCGGAACTGTGGGAGTGTACGTCGGCTCTTCCGCCCGCGACTTGTACGCTCTCGCCGAAGGAGGGCACGTGAGCAAGAGGATGAGTGGTGTGAGTAAGAAGTATGGGGTTCCTAGGACCTCGTTATTGGTCTCCTTAGCCGCAGGCATCTTCTTCATATTCGCCTTCCCGAACTGGAGCGAGCTCGCAACAGTAGGCACCGCGGCTACCGTATTCACCTACGCCGCTGGCTCAACCTCTCTTCTTGCGTTACGAAAGAGCGCTCCGGGGCTGAAGAGAACATTCAGGGTTCCTGCAGTGAGGATTGTCGCGCCGATGGCCTTCGTGATGTCCAGCCTCATCCTGTACTGGACGACGTGGCCCTACACGGGCTACTCGTTGCTGGCGTTCATGCTCGGATTGATCCTATTTGCGTACTCAACGGCTCGCGGAGCGTATCCCATCAAGGACATTCGGAAGGGACTCTGGATTGTTGTTTACTCGATTCTGTTGACGTTTGTCTCATATCTCGGCAGTTACGGCAGAGATATGATTCCATTCCCGGTGGACTTCGGCGTAGTGTCGCTACTTGCCCTGTTTTTCTTCTACTTGGGGGCTCGCAGTGGATTCAAGACGGACGAACTCAGGGGCCTTATCGAGCAAGAAGATGTCGAAGCAAGGCTTGGCTCTTGAAACTTCCATTCGCGGGAAGCCGGGAGAGTACTAGGCTCGAAAGTTTGTGATGTATTGCCTACCCTACTATTAAGACGTCATAATTCGAATGACTCACGCTTGAGGATTAAACGCCCCGAGCAGGAATCTTTCCATCCCGGAAATCCCCTTCTCCCCCAGGACAATCAGATCCGATCCATCTTCGGCCGCTTTGTTATCAAATTCCCCTCGTGAAGTGGAGGTTAAGGGAGCGTTCGCCAGAGAGACGACGTCCATCGCCACGATTATCCTCAACGAGGCCGATTGCTCTCTCGCGACATTCGTCGCACGAAGGAGAGCGTCCCGCGTTCTTAGAGCCGTCATACCTCACCAGCATCTTTCGATGTTACGGTGTCCCAACACCAGTGAGATATTTTGTACAGCTCACGGCACTATGGTCGTGCCGGCATTCCCATCTAGAGCGATTTTGGCACTTTCGAGCGAGGAAACTATGGAGGCTTTGCCGCCAGACTCAAGGAAGTGAATTGCCGCTTCGACCTTGGGGAGCATGCTGCCCTTGGCGAATTGACCCTCGCCGATGTATCGTCTGCAGTCCTGCACCGTCACACGCTTCAACGCCGTTTGGGTTGGCAGTCCGTAGTTGAGGAAAATATTCTCGACATCGGTAAGTATCAGAAGAATATCAGCCTTGATCAAGTTCGCGAGTACGGCTGCGCCAAGGTCCTTGTCGATGACTGCTTCGGTGCCTTTGGATTCGCTTCCCGAAGTTACCGGAATTCCTCCTCCGCCCGCAGCAATGACTATGGTGTCGCTATCCAGTAGAGTCTTTATTGTCTGGTCCTCCACTATTGTGATCGGAGCTGGCGAAGGGACAACTCTTCTGAATCCTCTTCCGCTATCGTTGACAAGGTGCCAACCCCTCTCTTCTCGCAGTCGCGTTGCTTCCATTGCCGTATAGAAAGGACCTATCGGCTTTGTCGGATTCTTGAACGCCGGATCGTTCGCATCAACAACCGTCTCAGTCAGTACCGTCGCGACGGGTAGGCTCATCCCCGCCTGCGCGAGCTCGTTCCTCAACGACTGCTGAATCATGTAGCCAATCATTCCCTGGGACTCTGCGCCGCACACGTCTAAGGGCATCGGTGGAAGCGTTTCCTTTGCATATTCGTCCTTCAGGAGGATGTCGCCAACCTGAGGACCGTTGCCGTGGGTAATCGTGATTGTGTGACCCAACCTGATAATTTCCACCAAGTGTTTACAGGCCCGATGTACATTGCTGAACTGTTCATCCGCAGTCCCTTTTTCCTTGGGCTGAAGTATCGCGTTTCCACCGAGAGCAACGAGTATTCTCAATATGCGACGACCTTAGGCACCTAGGACCACCACTATTCAGCCTCTGTGCATCGCAGCGGTCATGCAATGTGCGCCCCCGTAACCACCTGTGAGGTTGGTGAGCTGCAGTGGAACGGCGTCTATTCCAAACTGATAGATCTCCTTCTTATTTGGAAAGAAGTGAGCTTCATCCTTCAACTCCTCATAGTCCTTGTTTGCTTGTGCGAGGAGTCTTCCGTACCTGTTGGCATCTCTCTTGGCGTGCTCCTGGAGGCCAGTCAATACCTTCTTGACTATCCTATCCACTTCGACGGCTAGAATCGTGCCATCCTTGACGCACAGGAAGTTGGAAGCGTAGGAGAGTTGTTCCAAGGTAGTAAGATTGATCACCTCGAAGCCTTTGCTCCTGATGTAATCGTGTAGCGTTGTCGTTTTTGGACTCTTACTCTTGGCGTAATTTCCATTCCTTCCCGTTCGATGATAAACATCGACCATAGCAGCCTTCAGAAGTAATTCCGACCCTACGACGACGCCGCTGCTTGCCACGTTGAAATAAGTGTCCAAGTGCATATCGACCATCGGGTCCGCTTCGTTACCTGGAATGAGTGGATGATTGGGCTGGTGCACGACGCCCACTTCATCGAAGCTTAGTCCGTTGCTCAACATCTGCTCGATCCCCGCTGCGTTGGTACGATCGCCGGTGCCAACGAGCGCGAAGTCCTTCATTGGGATGAAGTCCCCGCCTTCGAAAGTACCTGGAGCTTGGGTCTCGTGGACAACCTTCTCGCCGAGACTCTCCCAGAGGAGGCGGGTGATTCTAGGCTCCTTCCTCCGTTGAGGTTTGGACATCCGTGAGAGGAAGATTCCCTTATCGGTGACCGCTTGCTGGTCCCGCATAAAGTAGAGGTTAGCCAAAGGAGTCCTCTCCGTCACATTCACGTGAATTGCTCTTGCTCCTCTCCCTTCCTCGAGGTCGAGCTTTGGCTCGAGAAGAAGAATATTGAAGAAGTGCCCTGCGTCGAGGACGTTGGTATCGTCCAGCATCTCCCTTCTTGCGTTCCGAACCTCAGCCTCGTCTCCGGCCAATTCCATATCCGCTAGAGCGGCCTTTACAAGACGCGACCTGACCTCGGGCTTGCGGTCGGCGATTTCGAGTATCTGATCCTTCAGGCGTATGACCTCTATCTTGAACTCGTGTTTGAGTGTGTACTCGAGCAGGTCGTGCTCTTTCCTCGCCTCGTATCGATTGAAGGCACGCTCATAGAGGGAGGCATATGGCGCAAGCAGGCCAAACCACATCTCTATCCCTGGTCTGTGGACCGCGACCCTGCGCAACCTCTCCCATTCCGCCTTAATCTTGGCGGTCATGATTTCACAAATTCCAAGCTGGCCGCGGCTCCATAGAGCTTGTTCTCACCCTGTTGCCAGACGACCGATTGTTTGCCTTCGATCACTTCGTCCGTAATCTCCAAGTCGCGATGAGCCGGAAGACAGTGCATTACAACTGCATCCTTGGCAGCCAGCTTCAGGAGTTCAGCATTTATCTGATAGTCCCGAAAAGCGTGCATTCTTCGGTTCCTCTCTTTCTCCTCTCCCATGCTGATCCACACATCCGTGTAGAGTATGTCGGCCCCAGAAGCGGCTATTTTCGGATCATTGACTATCCCCAGGGTTGAACCCGATTTCTTCGCCTTCCGCTGCGCAAGATTCAGAACCTCAGGGTTGGGTGTATACCCCGGGGGACACCCAACCACCATATTCATTCCAACCATTGAAGCTCCGAGCAAGAGCGAGTTGCAGACATTGTCGCCGTCACCGATGTATGCGAGCGTGAGTCCCTTCAGCCTACCCTTCACTTCCTTTACGGTAAGTAGGTCAGAGATCACCTGTGTGGGATGCTCGATATCGCTTAGGCCGTTGATCACGGGGATTCCCGAGTACGCGGCGAGCTGCTTCAAGGTATCGTGAGAATATACCCTCCCTACGATTACGTTCAAGTAGTCGCCGAGTATTCTCGCCGTATCCTTGATGGGTTCGCCCCTGCTCAATTGGAGCTCGTTCGAAGCGAGATAGAGCGAGTGACCTCCTAGCCTTAGAGCCGCGACCTCAAAGCTCGTTCGCGTTCTTGTGGAGGGCTTCTCGAAGAGTACACCAACTACCTTTCCCTTCAGGGTCGACAGGGTTTTCTCCTGCTTGATTTCCTCCTTCAGCTCTGCAGCTCGCTTGATCACCGCGTCCAGTTCACTTGCGGAGAGGTCGGACAGAGAGAGAATGCTTCTCAATTCTCGGCCACCCTCCCTACATTGCACCTGTACGCCCAGAAGAAGATGAGGCTCGAAAAGATGGCCACCACCACCAGGTCATAGGGCATCGGAACATAACCCAGAGGACCGGGGATTGGAAGTACTCCAGAGGTGATAAAGTTCGTATCACCGACGAAGGAGATCAGCGCTAGGCCAATGACATATACCCAGAGCCAAGCCTGCCTTCGGAACTCCATCTTTCTGTTCTGGACGAACAGATATAGCGGGAAGCCAAGCAATGTGAGCACGACGCCTATCAGGGTGAGCGGCCACGTCGCCCAGTAGATCAGGACGCTGGAGAGCACAAATCCGAGGAACGCTATCGTCGTCCCAGCCGGCAGTCTGAAGTGGTCCTTGACACCAAGGTTGGGGCTCTTTCTGAGTATGGCGAGCGAGACCGAAGCGGCTGCATACGGGATAAGCGTGGTTATCGATGCAAGCAATACCACATTCGGGAAGAATGGGAAGAGCACTTGGATGATGCCAGTCAACACGGACGCAAAAACGATTGAGAGGGCTGGTGTGGCATATCTCTTGTCAACGCGCCCCATGACCTTGGGGAACAGTCCGTCATTTGCCATCGCATACGGGACGCGCCCCTGGAAGAGGACCCAGTCACTCCCGGCTCCAGCCGTGCTTATGATTGCGCCGATAGTTACGACGGCTGCGAGCAGTCCATAGCCTGCACCCTTTGCAACGTCGGAGAGCGGTGACCCCAGACTGCCTATTCCTGTGCTGAAGGACCAATCTCCAACATTCATGCCTAGTCCTGACCAGTTGATCATGCCGACGAAGGCTATGCCGATGAGAACGTAGACGACCACGACTACGGCCATCGTGATTATCATAGCTCTCGGAATGGTCTTGGACGGATTCTTGACCTCACCGCTGGGGATGACAACCGCTTCGAATCCGGTGAACATGAAGACGGCGAGTGCCATCGCGATTGCGACTCCTGACCATCCGAATGGCATGAATGGCGTAAAGTTACCGTAATGCAGGAAAAGCAACCCTATCCCCGCAAAGAGAATGAGCGGGACGAGCTTAGCGACTGTTGTGGCGATACCGAAGAACCCACCCCACTTGACGCCCATCACGTTGATTACCGTAAAGATCGCTAGCGCCACGAGTGCGATCCCGATTCCGGTATCAGTTAGAGTTAGCCCGACCGAAAGTCCTGGCACGTAGAACCCGAGATACGTAACGAAGACATCAATTATTGCTGCGGTGCCCGTGAAGGCATAGAGAAAGTATCCCCATCCCACGAGATATCCTGCCGAGTTGCCCAGAGCAATTCGGGGAATCGCGTACGGCCCGCCAGTAATGGGGAACCTGGATCCGAGCTCCGCGTACACAAGAGCGAGCATGGTCATTATGATGCCGACGAAGACAATTGCAAGAGTCAGGGCTGGCCCGGCGTCAGCGCCATACACGGCAATGAGGCCAAAGATTCCAGACCCTATGATGCCGCCCGCTCCGATTCCCACCAGGCTCCAGAGTCCCAGATCCTTCTTCAGGACCGGTTTGCTCTCCTCTTTGGTCGTTTCCGCTTCCTTCGCATCCGTTGACTGCAAGCTTCTTCGACGACTCTGCGAAGGTGCATGCTAATAACGGGCCAACATGTTTCTCAGCATTGAGAATCAGAAATTCAATCCACCAAACGAAAGCATGCTAGTCGAAACACACTGCCCCCATCTATTCGTTTCACCAATGGTTCCGCTGACGCTCATGCAATACAGAACACATTGTTTCAAGAGTTTCGAATCTTCGGCGCCCTGGCTTTCGAGCGCGCTAATTTGGGTCTTTTTGCCAAACGGAGTTCATTCTTGCTATTTGTTGAGTGTGGGCCTGAGGGAGTCTGTTCCAAACATTTGAACGAAAGAGTGATTCGAACCCTTAGCCTGACAAAGAAATGAACCGAAAGATTCGAATGCTTGAGTGTTTGCTCAGTAAGCTCAGGAGACTCTGGAGACGCGATCAACATGGTCGAAGTCAGAGTCGAACGAGACGATTTGTCCAATCTTTTGATCATACATGAGTCTCACCGTAACAGAGTCGGGGAATGAAAGCGTGCCACCGTACTTGGTGTAGATCGGTATTGCCCTCTCGTAGAGTCTCTTGCTGCCGAAAACGGTCTTGGTGGCTGAGTCATAAAGTAGGTTTTCGAAGACCTGCCGGGAGGCTTTGGCTCCCAATCTTGAACCCACCGCGGTGACGCTTTCAGAAATCACAAGATCTGATATGACACGCCGTGAGTCCAAGTTTGGAAGTACATTGACAGCTCTTTCATGAAATTGGTCATCCAGGTCAGCTAGTGCGATTATGAAGGACGCATCAAGGAAAATCAAATCTCTCCTCTCTGGACGCGCTTCTTCAATTCCACGGCATTCGCCTCTTTTTTGGCGCTGTGTCCGAGCGACACTATGTTTCCTAGCCCAGGTTTCTTCCTGAAGTCTGCCTTGACCTCCTCATTCTCGACAATCCAGACAACCTCGTCACCTATACCGATGCCATATCTCTTCCTCAATTCTGCGGGGACGGCCACTTGATAACCTGGAGATACCTTGCTCCTGAGTGTCTGCTGCTCGGGCGTGTCTTTTCCACCTTCACAATTTGCCAGCGTGCCGTATATTTAAAGTCAATCATGAGCATTTCAGTAGTTGTGAAAAATTGTCTTCACATGTAATGCAAGGAAGAAGGACGGGACTGAAAGGACTTCCAAACGGCTTATTTTGATCAAGCACAGCTCATTCTGAGCTAATCTGAATGATGTGCCGGAAGGAACCCATCCTAGGCATACCAACGAAAAGGAGACTCAAACCCTTGACCTGTCCCAAGTTCCAAATTGGTATAGTTGTCTGAACCCAAGGCTATACCATGGGTCCGTCCCTATACTTTGGCCAGCATTTCGAGCAGTTTCTTGTCTTCCTTAAGGATGATTCTTGTGACTCGGTCGAAGTCCTCATCGGGAATCTGCTTCGCTACCCTGCTCTTTTGAGCCATCTATCCGCTCATTTCTCCTCGGACTCCTCTAAATGCCTTGCTATCCATCTTTCAACATCCGCCTCAGAGTTCTTCGCTGACGCCACTGCTACGAGAAATTCGTATGCCTCCTCAGTTTCTGGCGATATCCTGTAGCCGTTCAATCTCAGGAAGAGTCTCATGAGTTCATAGGCGGTTCTCTTGTTGCCGTTCAGAAACGGATGAACGATGACGACGTTGTAGAGCAAGAAGGCAGACTTCTTGACAATCGCTTTTCTTCGCGGAAGACTTTCGGCGACGTCCTTTACTGTGTCCAGGATGTAATCGAGATTCGACTTGCTGAGATAGCCGTGCTCGCCACCTGTCGCCTTGATTAGTTCGACATACAACCTTGAAACCTGATCTAGAGACGGGTATCGAAGTTCTTCACTCAAAAGCTTGCGACCACGGGCAGTGCATCAATTGGTCGACGCATATACTCTCCCATGAAGAAAACTGCTGAGTCGGACTGTGGGCCGGAAGGGATGAACCCTGTCAGGGGTCGAGCCGTGAGATTCGACAGGTCGTATGAAGGTTGAAGGATTCACACTGTATGACAAGTGACCACAGGTCGATGTGGAGATAGAAGTTAGCTTTTACAAGTCGTCATCCGACACAGAATCAAACACCCTCAAACCAGGGATTCTTCGAAAGTGCTTGATGTTGTAGGTCAAAAGCGAAAGTCCCTCCTCCCTCGCAATGCAACCTACTAAGAGATCACGAACGTCTATTGTCTGGCCGGATTTCTGAAGTTGGGCCATTACGTCGCCTGCCCTCTCAGCGGCCTCCAGGTTCAAGCCGATTACCCTGAGACTTGCAAGAAGACCTCTGGTGGCAGACAGGTTAGCGGAGGACTCTCGAGACTTGTACGCACCATGAAACAATTCGAAGGCGTTGACGGTCGTGGTGGTGAGATCCTTACCTTGTAGTTCCTTAAACACCGAAGTTTTCCCTCGCAAGTCCGACACTATGACATCGGTGTCTAATACTATGCCAGTTTCCACTTCTTCCAAGCCTGTTGCAACTCTCCGAAGATTCGTTCCGCTTCCTCGTCGCTCATCTTCCACGATCCGATGAATTCGGCGGGCTTTCTCATCTTTAGTAGTTCTCTGATGACTTCGTCTATCGCAACCGGCCTGCCCAGTTCTGCCCTGAGGTCACCGGCGATGCGGTTAAGCTCCGCGTAGGTCTTTTCATCTACCTTGACCGTGGCCATTTGGTAACTAAGTGATTTAGTCAGCATATAACTCTTGTCACCACTACCGAACTCGGTTTGCTTTATCGAACAGCTCTCGAAGCTCGGGACTGTCGGCTGCCACCGATACGACTCCGGTCATTATTGTCGATCGTGATCTTACCAGAGGCATCGAGATATTCGACAGCCCTCTTGAAGGTCTAATGCATGGGCCTCTTCGGTAATGACTTCGGCACGGTGTCCTTCTCGGCGGAATCCCGGCCTCCTTGACTGGAGTCGACTAACTAGAAGGGTCTGGGAACAAGCTACGGGCTGTTCAAAGGGAGGAACGGCGAGTCAAAATATTCAGTCATGGTGAAGCAGGAACACATGCATAGTAGATTCAGAAAGCCATACACAAAGTCAGCTATCTCTGCACGCTACAGTAAGTCATCATATAATGTATATAATGGGCCGGAAGGGACCTACCCCTTGCAGGGGGTGGGCCTCAGCCCCAAAGCTACAAGGGTTCAAGCCGCGGCTGGTTTCGAACCTTCTTGTCATGATACTTACGATGGATGCGGGATATTTATGCCCCATGTAGTCTATTCAGAACTTGGCAGCGCCCGGCAGTTCGAATCTCACTGATAAATCCCTGGCTTTCGAGACCGAAGGAAGGCACGCAATGGTTGATTTCCGCGGGTCATGCTGTCTTCAACGTAAGTTTGAGCCTCTTTGATACATTGTCCTGTAGATTTCTCTATGAGAGCGTGGAGTCTTCTGACCCCAGATACTTGTCTGCGACCGCCCTCATCAGCTCGAGATGTCTCTTGATGGCTTCCTCTCCTTGGGGCGTAATCTCGATTATCGTTCTCGGTCCGCTGACGCGAAGAAAACCCCGCCGTTGCTTGATGAATCCGTAGTCTTCTAGGATTCTTAGGTTCTTGTTTAGCGAGCTCTTGGGAGTCCTTACCGCCAAAAGCAACTCCGTGAATGTGGTCCACCTGAATCCGAGCAGCGCAGTCATGATTCCCACACGGGTCGTCACCGCGAAAGGTCCGGGAGTTCCGATGTCGGAAACGAGGTCATCTTCTCGACCTCTGGTCGTCTCCTCGCCATTATCCGGGTTAGGGGGCAGCTATCGCCAACTCCTTGGGTGCGT
>JASHZW010000019.1 GCA_030042335.1 Nitrososphaerales archaeon | reverse complement strand
GACTATCTCAGTCCCACGACCCCTCCGGCCCTGAACGAGGCGGGACCCATCGAGTTGCTCCGGTACGGCGATGATGAACTGGTAGGCCTCCTCTCCGGAGCCGTGGAGAGCCGAAGCATTGTCGACCATGCAGAGCAGGCCGGCGGGGACCGGAGGGTTACACCCCGCGGCGAGGGTGGGCGTCGTGGTCCCCTGGGAAACGTCCGCTGCTCTAAGATTGTGGAACACTGGAGCTCGAGGAGAATCTACCGGCCAATCTATCGGACATCCTATTGGCCCTCGCAGCTGGTGGATCGTGAGCGAGTCAATGAACTCATTCGGAAGTACAAACAAGCCTGCGAGCGACTCGACGCAGAGGTCAAGATTGAGAGGGCCTTCGGATTCGGGGAGGGTGATTGCGTCGTCTACTGCCCCTCCCGAAAGATGGGGATGAAGGTCTACCGTGCTCACCTGCTGCTGCGCGACGGCCACCGCATGGTCATGCTTGAGGGGTCACTAGAGGAGAATGAAGGCTATCCGGATGTCGGAGTTCAAGAGGAAATCAAGTCGATAAAGGACAGGCACTTGTCGCTTTGGGCCTTGTACGCCTTCGTCTCCCCAGAGCAGTACGACCGGGTGAACAAGACAGATATCTCGGACTTTTGCAGCGAGCTCTTTGGGTTCCCTAATGACTTGGACCAAATGGTCGTCCCGGGCGCGCGGTCCTTGCGTATCGTCGTTCGCTCACACGCTAGAAGGCACTCGTCGATTCACCCCGGGGACCCAATAACCGAACCGGAGCTGACACAGCTCGAGGCCGTGGTTGCCGGGAAGTATAAGCCCGACGAGCAGACAACGGGGTTCACGTTCGAGCGATTTGAGGAGGATCTGGCTATCGTCCGGGCAGGCCGGAAGGGAAAACTCGAGTAGCGATGGCAGACACTTCTCCGGAAGGTCGAGAGGACTGGGTCTGGCTTGCCAAGTCCCTGACGGGGGCGGAGGTGACCCATGTTTCGCCCGCGCTGAAGGAGAGCGTGAAGGCTGCCATCAAGTTCGAGGTCGGCCGGCTGTGGACGGCTTCCGGGCGTCTCGGACCGCCCTTTGACCCCTTGCGCATTGCCTCCTTCCGTCGAGTGACAGAGATTGCCGAGGTATCGTTAGCCAGGGACGCCGCCCTTGTGCCCGGACCGATGGGGTTTCAACTGAAGTTGCGACCCGGGCTGGGGAATCACCGTCGGAGATCGGCTATTGCCCATGAGATCGGCCACACGTTCTTCTACAATCTTCGCCCCACCGTCCCGGAGCACGCCATTAGGCGCTCGGAACGCAACCTGTCGAACGACCACGAGGAGTGGCTTGCGCAGAGGATTGGGAGGGAGATACTGATTCCGTCTGCAGCACTCGAGCGGGAGTTGGACTTGCTGGATTGCCCGTCCATCGTTGCATTCGGAACGCTGTGCGAAAGGTTCGACGTATCGCCGGATATCATGGCGTGGCGGCTCTTTCGGGATCTGGGGGCCTGGGATGTTCTGTTTGTCTTAGCGACCGCTAGGGGCCGGGCCCTGGATTTCACCCCGAGAGACAGCTTCCGGGGCCACACGTTCCGCCGATTCCTGCTCCGAAAACTCCGAGAGCCCTCGCCTCTCGGCGGCATTCTGGACCCCGTCATTGGTGGCGAGACCCGAATCACGGAGGCCTTTGTCCCGGGATCCCAGACAGGTGTCGGCGATGTGGTCATAGAGGCATGTGCCGTTTCAGAGTGGCCTCGGCGAGTCGTTGTACTCGGGCGTCCTGGTCTACCGCCTCGTTCCGGAATCCCACCACCCCGTTTCTAAGCCCGCGGGAGCTATCTATCTTCACAGCCTGCTATCGCTCAGCCATTCCTCCGACACGTTGACCTACCTGCAAGCATGAAACTCGAGCCGGCTTGGAGCTGAGCGAGCGCTTCCATGTCGAGTAGACCTGCCATCGATCCTGCAGCAGACCTAGCCACCGCCGGAGTCGAGGTTCAGTCCATTCCGCTCATCATAAGTTATCGGATGATTGACGTCTTCTCTGGACAACTGTATTCAAACCCTGCCAAGGCAGTAGAGGAGTTGGTCGCAAACTCGTACGACGCGTTTGCGCGGACTTGCCACGTGGTTGTCCCCGAAGCCCCCGGGCCGGAGTCACGCGTCATCGTTTGGGACGACGGCGAAGGGATGGACCTCCCTGGGCTTCAAGAGCTCTGGCTGGTCGCCGCATCCCATAAGCGCGATTCCGGGCGGGAGGCAGCGGCGGCCAAGCGAGGACGCCTCCCCGTGGGAAAGTTCGGAGTTGGTAAGCTGGCCAGCTACGTCCTTGGCCGGAGAATCACTCATATCACCAAAAAGGACTCCGAGATTCTCGCCATAACTGTCGACTTCTCGAGGATAGTTCCAAAGGCTGGTGACTCACTCGAGAGCCAGGCCGGCCAGAAGACGATCTACCTGCCCGTCCGCCGATTGACAGAGACACAGCTCGAAGACGCGCTGGGAAGGCGGAGAGACGTGGAGCTGCCAGATGGCGCGTCAGTCACCCTTGTGGGCCCCGGGTCGAGAAAGCATTGGACTCTTGTCATCGTGGACGGCCTCAAGGAGGCCGCCCAATCGATGTCGGTTGGCCGCCTTCGATGGATCATATCGACGGCATTGCCCCTCGTACCAGATTTCTCGGTTTATCTTAACGGCGAGAAAGTGAATCCAAGCAAACTCGACTTGCCGGAGATTCGACACTGGCTTATCGGTAAGAATGATGCAGTTGCAAAGGCTAAGGGACTCCCGACCGACGAACTGCGCCTGAAGGGCGGTCGTCGCATCTCTCGGGTTAAGATTCCTGGCGTTGGCTGGGTATGGGGTAGGTTCACACTCTACGAGGACAGCCTCGTGGGCGGAAAGGCCGAGGAGTTCGGGCGCAGCAACGGTTTTTTTGTTATGGTTCGCGGCCGACTAGTCGACCACGAGGACCCCCTCTTCGGCACCCACCCTCTTTCTCTGGGGACAATCAATCGTCTGCGAGCCGTAGTTCACGCCGACGGCTTGGACGATTCTCTGGTGGTAAGCAGGGAGAAGGTAGGGGAAACTCAGCGCGCGGCGCTGCAGGACTACCTCTCCGCGAAGTTCCACGAGATCCAGGTCTTCTATGACGAGCACCGCCAAGCCCAGGACAAGGAAGAGGCCCTAGAGGATAGGGTGACGGCTCTGCCGAGCGCGCTCGCGTCCTTTCCGATCACCCAGTATATAGCCCGATCCACCAGGGAAGATCGCCCAGTCGGCTTGGCCTACAGGCCCCCTCCCACAGGGAAGCCGATCGTCGACAAGATCACGGGTGTTACGATAGCCCAGCTCGAGCCGTCTGCACCGCTCGCGGTTTACGACGGAGCCACGGGTTCCGTTCAAATCAACGAGAATCACCCAATCTATCAGAACTATTTCGAAGAAGAGTCTCTGAAACTGTTTGGCTTGGCGGAGGTAGTGCTCGAGGCATACCTCTCCGAAAGAGAGGTGCCAACTGACGACATCATTGCCATCATGCGAAAACGGGACGATCTGCTGCGAGGGTTGGGGAGCAGAAGGCCCCGAAGTGTCCTGCTGATAGCCCGTAATCTGCGGGAGGCAGTTCGCGACGAAGACAAGCTGGAAGAAGCCTGCCATGCGGCCTTCCGCGCCCTTGGGTTCGAGGTCACCCCTCTGGGGCAGCCAGGCCGATCTGACGGGCTTGCTTACGGAACGGCGTCTACATCAGGAACCTTCGCTGTCGCCGGTAACGGGACCTTCAAGGTCTCATACGATGCAAAGTCGACGACGCATCCGAAGGTTAGCTCAGGAGACCTCCACCTAAGCACCGTTGCGAATCACCGGGATGAGGACAACGCTGAGTTCGCTGCAGTTATCGGGGTGGACTTCCAAACTGAGGCCGGTGATGACTCAAAGGCAATCAAGGAAGCCCGCAAGCAGAAGGTCACCCTGATTCGCGCTGACGACCTGGCCGACCTAGTGAAGGTTTCCGGGACGAAACCGTTGCCGTTGGGGCGTGTCCACCAGATGTTCTCGACATGTACTACCCCCGACGAGGTCCGGGCTTGGGTGCACGCCTTCAAAGCTGAGCCGATGGCCCCTCGTCCCGATCTTGCAGTACTCATTAGGGCAATCTACGAGATGCAGCAGAAGGACCCTTTGGCCAGACCCTCCTTCGCTGCGATTCGCTACGCGCGGCCTGAGTTCAGGAGTTTCAGCGAGTCAGATCTCCAGGAGTGGGTCAAGGCCTTGGCACGTTTAAGGCCGGAGCTGATTGGGGTTTATTCGGGGAGAGTTGAGTTGGGCCAGAGCCCGGAGATAGTCATTCAACACCTGCAGCAAGTCTTCAAGCCAGACAAGTAGAAGACGCGGTGGTCCTAGCCAAGTCGGTGAAGTCCCAAACGCCTACGCGCTGGGTCTGGGGGCGAACCGAAAGCTTGACGTCAAGGACGTCTTGACCGGTCGCGATGGGTTTCCGGGGTCCTCAGCCACTCTCTAACAGCTGGCTACCTCCCTTTACTCAACCAGTTTTTCGCTTCCCTGGCAGCTTCCACCTACCGCTGGTGGCCCACATCGTTCGACGCCACCCGAGGGCAGAGCTTCTTGGGGACTCCATGGCAGGGTGCGGGACCTCCGCGCTAGTTAGCGTCGCGCTTGGAAAGGACGCGTTTGTGTCCGACATCGATCCGTTAGCTTGCCTCCTTACTCGCGCGAAGTGTACACCCGTCGACCCTGGAGTACTGGTAGCGACAATAGAGGCCCTACTGGAGGTAGTTGGTCCTATGGGGTATCGCACTCGCAGAGTCGAACCTCCGGCGCAGGCAGTGTCGGAGA
>JASHZW010000018.1 GCA_030042335.1 Nitrososphaerales archaeon | reverse complement strand
CGAGGAGGACTGGGTAAGGCTGATGAACCTCAACATAAAGAGCCACTTCTTGGTCACGAAGGAGGTCGTCCCGATCATGATCAAGAATCACGGGGGGGCGATAATCATCACCATCACGACGAACGCGTTCATGAACTACCGCAACTCTCAGGCGTACGGGACGACGAAATCGGCGCTCATCCAACTGACCAAATCTCTCGCACTGGATTATGCTGCGGATAACATCAGAGTGAACGCGCTGGCGCCGGGAGAGACGCTCACTCCAATGTGGGAGAGGTCGGTCCCGATGGAAATGAGGGATACTCTCAAGCGTAAGATCCCCATGGGGAGGATAGGCACCCCGGAGGAGATAGCGTCCTGCGCGCTCTTCCTCGCCTCCGATGACGCGAGATACGTGACCGGCAACGTGCTGTTCGTCGATGGTGGCCTGATGGCCGGCTTCTACGAGATGTCGCTCTGAGCTGGAAACGTTTTTCTTCAATCCGGGCTCCGCTCCTAGCATGCCGTCAATGGACGCCGCGGTGACGCTCCCCCTCCCGAAGGAGAAAGCTGCTTCCGTCGTCCTCGATCCCATGCTCATAGGTCGTGCGGCGCCCGACGTTGAAAGGGTCGACAGGATCTCAGACGGGAAATACCTCTGGGTCATAGTCGTCAAGGTGGGGTTCGTCAAGAAGACGGTCAACCTCGAGACCACCGTTCAGGTCCATGATGGGATGATGGACTTTCGAGGCGAAAGCCCCGAGATAGAGATCACGGGGCAGGTCTCGCTTTCGCCGATAGATGACCGATCGTGTCAGTTGCTCTTCAAGGCGGACTACGCCGGGAAGGGAGCGCTGGCGGGAGTCATCAACAACGTGGTGAAGAGCCGGTCCGCGTCCGCCAAGCTCGAGTTTCAGCGGAGGGTGCTTGAGTTGCTCAAGAGCCAGACACCTTAGGGAAGTCCTGTATTATCACCATGGCCGCATTGTGGCCAGGAGCCCCGGTCACCCCTCCGCCTGGATGGGTTCCGGCGCCGCAGAGGTAGAGGCCCTTGGCCGGAAGGTGATAATCGGAGTAACCGGGCAGGGGTCTGAATGAGAGCATCTGATACAGCGACTGTTCGATGTGCGAGACGTGTCCCTGGTCGATGTTGAGCAGCTGTTCATTGTGCCACGGGGACAACACTTCGATGTGTTCGATGGAAGCCCTGAAGTTTGGAGCGTGCTCTTGCCAGATAGAGATGTACTGCTCCTTCAGTTCGTCGACCCTGTCGATCCAGGTCCCCCTGCTCAGTTTGTAGGGGGTGTACCTGATTATGCTGGATACCGTGTGGCGCCCCGGCGGCGCAACGGAAGGGTCGACGAGGGTCTGGATGAAGTTGTTCACAGGGGGAGAGTCCGGGATCTCGCCAAAGCGCCACTGGGAGAAGCTCTTCTCGATGTCATCGACCGAGTTCGCGAACATGACACCCGCGAAAGTGCGCTTGTCCAGTTCAGTCCCCTTGAGAGCGGTGTAGTCGGGGACCTCTTTGAGGGCTACGTTCACCTTTGTCTGCCCTCCGTCGTTCCTGATGTGTCTGACCCTCTTGACAAAATCGGGGTCCAGCGCGTCAGGGTCCATCATCTTGAGCACCGTCGTTTTCGGGTCGGCGTTGGACACCACGACGGGCGCTTCGATTATCTTCCCGTCCGAGAGCTCGACCCCCTTCGTCCGCCCATCATCCACGATTATCCGCCTTACCAATACGTTCGTCTGGATCGTCGCCCCGAACGACTGGGCGGCCTTGGCGAGGGCGGATGATGCCGCGCCCGCTCCTCCTACGGCATAGGGGTGTCCGTCTCCACCCTGACCCAAGGCGAGCAGGTAAGCGGTCCCGACCTCCGAAGGGCTCATCGCCGTGTTGCTCACGCTGTGCTGGCAGAACGCCGTCTTGACCTCTTCCGATTCGAACAGCTCGTTGACGAGCTGGGCGGAACCCATCAGCAGGAAAGACCGTATGATCTCCTCGAACTCCTTGCTCGCGATCATGCTCACCATGTCGGTGAGAGCGGGAGGGGACGAAAGGATGAGAGGGTCGACGGCCTCGCTGAAAGCCCGGGCCATCTCGCGGAACTTCAGGTAGGCCCTAGCGTCGTTCTTCGAGAACTTCTCGATCGCCTTTGCCGTCTTTGCCGGGTCGCGATAGAACACGAGGAACTTTCCGTTCTCGAAGGGATGAAGGTCCAGAGGGTCGACGAGACCCGTGACATAGCCGTGCTTCGAAAGCTCGAGGTCCTCGATTATCTCCTTCTGGATCTGTGGGATGTAGGATGCCCGAGAGATCTGGTACCCGGGCCACAGCTCCTCCGTGACGGCGGCGCCGCCGACGATCTCCCTTCTTTCGAGCGCCAGAACCTTCAGCCTTTGCTTCGCAAGATATGCCGCGCAGGTCAGGCCGTTGTGTCCCGCACCCACAACGACGACGTCGAAAGTCGCCATCCAAAAATCGAGCCATCGAAAGAATTTTTGTTTTTTATGCTTTCTGCGCTGGAGACTAACCAGTTCCAGCGTTGTCTACGGGCGCCGACAGTGTCGCTGAGCCATAGGGTAGACTTGTGCTATCGACATTGCCGTTGCATGCAACGTGAAGTATAGCCGTGCTTCCGTCCAGTTTGGTTGCGGTTATGCTGATTGTCGCAGTGCTTGTAAGACTTGAGTTCTGGTAGAAGAATTGAGCCACGTCGCCTCCGGTATTGTTCCCAGTATAGCAAGCACTGAACATTGGAGAACCGTTGTTGTAGATTGTGACGACAGCTTCCCATTGGCCGGAGTAGTTGACCCCGGCAGTGAACCACGGTTCAGTGGGAATAGGCGTCTCAATGCCGGCGAAGGTGATTGCGGAGCACTGTGGTGTCTGTGTTGATGCCGTGGCCATCGTAGAGGCCCCAGTGATAGTCTGAGTTGTGGTTGCGAGTTGGTCCATCGTTTTTGTGACCGTGGTGCTGAAAGGTGCGACAGCAAAGATGGCGGCGGCGACAACGACCGCGGTAACGGCTATTGCCGCTACAAGGGCCGGTATTCCCACCGCAACTCTTCGACACATCATGCTGTGTCTGTGATTGGAATGTCCGTTCGTGATTAATACTTTCATCCGAACGGGGTCGACAGTCATGTCAGGTCAGCCTACTCTGTTCTGGCCGGTAGGACTTCGGATTTCGGGCCAGAGTCATCCCCCACAGGTCGGGGCGGAACGCGGCGTCGTGGGAGAGAACGCAGCTAGGTTCTTCTCGCTGCATTAGGCGAGTTTGGCGAGGAGAACGGGCTGATGCACTAGAGGTTCAAAACAGATATAAGCTCTCATAAGGGAAGAAGGCGTCCCAATAGATGAATCTCGCTCCGTCTAGGCGGGAAGCTATCGGAAGGACCGTAATAGTCGCTGTTATCGTAATCGTCCTGATTGTCGCTGTCGCGGCTGGAGTGTATTACGCTTCCACCACGAAGAGCACCACCGCTGCGAGCACAAGCAGCAGTAGTAGCACCAGTTCGACTACGAGCAGCGGTATTCCAACGACGCTGTCGATCGACGACGCGTACTGGCCGAGCAACGACCTGAACATGCTGTACTGGACCAACTACCCCAACTGGATGGAGTACACGGTGTACCAGCCCCTCGTGACCGTGAACGAGACGACGGAGTACAGCAACGGGACAATCGATTATCTGCCAGGACTGGCCCAGAGCTGGACGGTCTCGCCTTCCGGTTCCACGTACACCTTCAACCTGCGCCAGGGCGTGAAGTTCTCGAACGGGGATCCGTTCAACGCCTACCAGGTCTGGGCTGAGATGTACGGTTACTACTATCTCTCTGCGAACGCCTCGAGCTGGTTCGCGAACTACGACCTCTTCAACATGAGCGACGTGAACTTCGGGCCGAGCACCCTGGCCTTCATGAACTCCACGAACGACCAGCTGATCGACCCCAGCAGCCAGATGCTCACCATGATGGAGAACAGCTCCTGGCCCATCTACGTGACGGGTCAGTACACGATAGTCTTCCAGCTCCAGGCGCCTTTTGTCTACTTCCCGGGCACCCTGACCTCGCTCACGGGACTAATGTGGGACGCTCAGTATGCCCTCAACAACGGCGGCCTCGGGACCCCGGCGGCGATAAACTCGAACTTCAACCTCTCGCCCATCCCCGGAACAGGGCCGTATGTGGTCACGGGGATAACCTCGCAGGTCGACGTGACGTTCGCGCAGAACCCGTCATACTGGGGCGCCAACCTCACGGCCGCCCAGATATCGGCGAACCCCGTGCTGAGCCCCGGACAGGCGAAGGACGTGGATGTCTACTACGTGGATTCTGACCTCACGAGATACACCAACCTCGCGACGGGAGCAGTCCAGATAGCGGCGATAGAGGCGCAGGACTGGAGCTCGATTACCTCCAATCCGCAGCAGTACTCCTACTTCACGACGCCGTCGGAGGGAGGGCTTCTTACCGCCATCGCCTTCAACACCCAGGTGTATCCGACGAACAACACTGACTTCCGGCTCGCCGTATCCTACGCGATCAACTACACGGACATCATAGATACGGCGCTTCTCGGAAGCGGCACGCCCTTCGTGGGCCCTGAGTACGCAGCCTGGAGCCAGTATTACGACCTCGGTAACTACAAGCCGTACTCGTACAATATCGCCCTCGCTGAGCAGTACCTCAAGGAATCCGGCGTGCCGACTCCTCAGACCCTCACGTTCACCATAGTCTCCGGGTGCGAGCTTTGCACCGACCTGGCTCAGATAGTCGCTTCCGACCTCAGCCAGATCGGGATAAACGTGAACATCGAGAGTCAGCTGGGTTCGGTCTACGAGGACCCCTACGGAAGCTACACGACGAACGTGCAGGACGCTTCGCAGATAGGCCAGCTCTCGATTCTCGGAGGGGCCACCCTGTGGTCACCCGACGCGCTGACGCCGGCCGACAACTGGATATCGTTCGTCAGCAATTCCTCCCTGTGGGGCAACTGGGCCGCGTACAGCAACCCGACCGTTCAGGCGTGTGTTGACGCGTTCACGACAACCAGCAACACCAGTGAGATAGTAAGCCTCTGCACAGCCGCACAGCAGGTCATATACGACCAGGCCCCTTACGCATGGGTGGCCGTTAACGGCCTCTGGTTGGGAGACGGCTCAATCGTCTACAACAACAAGGTGGTCTCGGGCTTCTACGTGGATCCACTTTGGAGCGGGGACTCGACTCTGCCGCTGTTCAACACGGTGACGTTCAAGTAGGCAAAATCACTGGCGCTCAGCGGCAACCTCCTGAGTACCCACCCCGTCGAGCTTCGCGACGGGATGGTCGTGCTGAAGGTCTAGGGGTAGACGCCGGCCGTTATGCCGCCGTCGACCGTGATTATCTGGCCGGTGATGTACCTCGCCTCGTCGGAGGCAAGCCAGAGCGCCGTAAAGGCCACGTCCTCGGGGGTGCCGAACCTGCCCAGGGGTATCCTGGCGAGCACCGATGCCTTGATCTTCTCTGCGCCGGGGAAGTTGTTGTAGGTAGATATCCACAAGGGCGTCTCTATCTCGCCGGGCGCGATACCATTGACCCTGATGTTGTGCTTGGCTAGGTCGAGCGCTGTGGCCCTGGTGAACTGGAAGGCGCCCGCCTTCGCCGCGCTGTAGGCAGCGGTCCCGGGCTGTGTGAGGAAGGCGTTGATGGTGATGGTGTTCACGATGGCGCCCCCGCCCTGCTTGATCATGTAGGGGACGACCTCGTGCGTGACGAGGAAGGTGCTCTTGAGGTTGAGGCTGATGAGCCTGTCCCACTCCTTCTCGTCGTCGTCGACGACCGTGTCGTGGGCCTCCTTCTGCCAGCCCCCGACATTGTTGTGGAGTATGTTGATGCGGCCGTACTTGGCTATGATCTGCCCGACGAACGTCTTGACC
>JASHZW010000003.1 GCA_030042335.1 Nitrososphaerales archaeon | reverse complement strand
ACGGTCGCCGGCGACATCGAGTTCGATGAGTCGTTCGAGCGGAACTGCCTCGTCGATGTCGCCTGCATAGGCTTGGGGAAGAAGGGTACCCTGATTCTGGGAGAAGCGAAGTTTCCCGGCGACATCCTTGTCCTCGCCGGAGGCAGTACCGGCCGCGACGGGATCAGGGGGGCTACCTTCGCCTCGAAGAACCTCTCGAAGAGCGCCGACGACGAGCGGTCCTCCGTGCAGGTCCCCGACCCCTTCACGAAGAAGCTGCTCATCGACGCACTCCTGGAGGCGGCGGCCACCGGCCTGATACGCGGCATGAAGGACCTTGGAGGAGGAGGTCTGTCCACGGCGTTGTCGGAGGTAGCCTCGAACGGCGGGACGGGCGTAGATATCGACCTTGACCGTGTCCGCATCCGCGAAGCCGACATGTCCCCCTCCGAGATAATGGTCTCGGAGTCGCAGGAGAGGATGCTCCTAATGCTCGACCCGAAGACGTCGGGACCGGTCCTGGATATCCTCCGCAAGTACGAGGTTCAGTTCTCCGAGATCGGCCATGTGACGGAGGACCGGAACCTAACGATACGATGGAGGAGGAGAGTCGTCGCGTCTCTCCCGGCAGAGTTCGTCGTCAAGGCTCCACTCATCCCTTGGCCAAGCGTCGAGCCTCCCCGCCGCGCACCCGGACGGGTCGCGCCCAGGAGCGACATCGGGCGGTCCATCCTCTCCCTCATCGCCTCTCCCAACATAGCGAGCAAGCGCTGGGTCTACCAGCAGTACGACCACGAGGTCGGCCTCAGGACCGTCCTCAGGCCGGGCCAGCACGACGCGGCCCTCCTACGGCTCCCCAACGGCCGCATGCTCGCCGTGAAGGGGGACGGGAACAGCGCACAGTGCAGCCTCGACCCCTACAACGGAGCCGCGGGTTGCGTCGCCGAGTCGTGCAGGAACGTGGTCGCGGTCGGCGGCGAGCCCATAGCGATGGTGGACCACCTCCAGTTCGGGGACCCGTCCGACCCCCACGTCTACTGGGCCTTCAGGCGCTCGATAGAAGGAATGGCGGACTACTGCAGGGCGCTCGGAATCCCCGTCGTGGGCGGGAAGGTCAGCTTCTACAACGAAGACTCGTCGTCCAAGAAGGCGATCAAGCCGTCGCCGATTGCCCTCGTGGTGGGGCTCGTCCCGGACGGGAAGCACATTGTTCCGATGGGCTTCGCGAGCGAGGGAGACACGGTCATCATCGCGG
The DNA here is from genome assembly GCA_030042335.1 of Nitrososphaerales archaeon. Next base: position 2,628 of record JASHZW010000003.1, on the reverse strand, counting down.
GGCGTACGCAGCCGGAGTTGGGCGGCTCCGAATACTACAGGCTCCTGGGCGCACTGGATTCAGGGGTCGCGCCGAAGGCCGACCCGGCCGGAGACGGCAGGGTGTATCGCGCGGTGCGGGAGCTGGTCCACAGCGGAGAAGTATCCTCCGTGCACGACTGTTCCAGGGGAGGTCTTGCGGTCGCGCTGGCCGAGATGTGCGTCGCGGGCAGGTTCGGCGTCTCGGTCGACCTCAAGAGGCCACCCAGCCGCTGCCGTCACCTCGATGAGACGGCTTTCTCCGAGTCTCATGGCAGGTTCCTGCTTGCGTCGGGGGACGCAAGGCCGGTCGTGCGCCGGCTGCGGGAACAGAAGGTGCCTCACGCGGTCATCGGGACGGTCGAGGGTCAGTCACTGAAGATCAGGGCGGGAGAGAGGAAGGTCACGGTGCTCGACGTGGCCATACTCCGTGAGGGTTTCGAGGGGAGCCTGGAGAGGCTGATGGACTGATGGGCGCCAGAGAAGCCTGCGGTGTCATCGGCGCGTACTCCGCCAAGGGCGCCGACGTCACCCCGAAGCTGCTCAAGGGCCTCGAGGCGCTGCAGCACCGCGGTCAGGAGTCGTGGGGGATAGCGGTCGACAACAAGCCCGTGTTCAAGAAGATGGGCCTCGCCTTCAACTGGTACAACTACGCCCAGGAGCTGGTCGGCTACAAGGGAACTGCGGGGATAGGACACGTGAGGTACTCGACGAAGGGCAGGTCGAACCTCAGCAACGCGCAGCCGGTCCAGGTGGGCTCGGAGTTCTCGATCGCGCACAACGGGACGATAATCAACGCCGAGCATCTGGCGCAGGCTGTATCACGCGTATACAAGGGCAGGTGCGGTACCGACACGCAGGCCGCGGGCTATCGCCTTCTCCAGATACTCAGGGAGGAGAACGACTGGTTCTACGCCTTCGAGAGGCTCGGCAAGGAGCTCATCGGTTCGTACTCCTTTGTGATACTCAACAGGAGGGGAGAGGTCTTCGCCGTCCGCGACCCACGCGGTTACCGGCCGCTGTGCCTGGGCTATCACCGCGCCTCCCGTACCTACATCGCAGCCTCGGAGAGCTGTGCCTTCACGGCCGTCGACGCGGAGTTCATCCGGGATGTCGAACCCGGCGAGATGATCCGGCTCGGCGGCCCGCAGAGGGGTCTCGAGTCCTTCCGGTTCGCGCCCAAGACCGAGACCGCATACTGCTCCTTCGAGTACACCTACTTCGCGCACCCGTCATCGAAGATCAACGGGGTCAGCGTCTACGAGGCCAGGAAGAGGGTGGGCATGATGCTGGCCAGGAGGCGCCGCATGAAGGGCGACGTGGTGATACCCGTGCCCGACTCGGCGAGGCCGGCCGCGCTGGGCTACTCGGTCGAGAGCCGTATCCCGATGGACGAGGGGCTGATGAAGGACAGGTACCGCAGGAAAGGCAGCATCCGCAGCTTCATCGAGCCCCGCCAGAGCGGGCGCGAAGAGGTCGTGAAGAGGATAATCCCCATCCGCGAGGCCATCCAGAAGAAGGAGGTGATCGTGGTCGACGACAGCGTCGTCCGCGGGACTAGCTCGAAGATAATCGTCGACTCGCTCAAGAACGCGGGAGCGAAGAAGGTCCGGATGGCGGTGACGTTCCCTCCCATCGCTCATCCGTGCTACATGGGCGTGGACTTCCCCAGCAGGCAGGAGCTGCTCGCATACCAGGTTGCCAACGGCGACAACAGCGTGGCCACCATAGGCAAGAAGGTCGGAAAAGCGATCGGCGTAGCGGAGTTCCAGTACAACGACATAGACGGCCTCGCCGAAGCCATCGGCCTCCCCAAGTCAAGCATGTGCTTCGCGTGCATAAACGGCGACTACAGGAAGCTGGGGATAGACCCGAGCTCGAAGATCAAGAAGGAGATGGGCCGCTGACCTGCAGGATCGGGGTGCTCGTCTCCGGGCGAGGTTCCAACTTGGAGGCCATCCTCCGCGCCATCGAGAAGCGCGAGCTTCGAGGTGCCGAAGTGGCCGTCGTGATAAGCAACAAGTCCGGCGTGAGGGCCCTGGAAATCGCGGAGCGGTTCGGCGTGGCCTCCGATGTTATACCCTCGCAGGGCCTCGAGAGGGGCGCTTACGACAAGAAGCTGCTCCAGTGCCTCGTAAGGCACGGCGTCGAACCCGGCAAGGGGCTCGTCCTGCTGGCGGGCTTCATGCGCCTCCTGTCCGCGGACTTTGTCGAATCGTTCAGGGGAAGGATGCTCAACATCCATCCGTCCCTGCTCCCTTCCTTTCCGGGCCTGGAAGCGCAGAAGCAGGCTCTCGACTACGGAGCGAAGGTGGCCGGGTGCACCGTCCACTTCGTCGTCCCGGAGGTCGACGCCGGGCCCATAGTCCTGCAGGAGGCGGTAGATGTAAGAGAGGAGGACACAGCGGAGACCCTCTCGGCCCGCATACTCCGCAAGGAGCACATCCTCTACCCGCTTGCCGTGAAACTTTTTGTCGAGGGGAAGCTCAGCGTCGAGGGAAGGAGAGTCAGGATAAGACGTTGACAGCCGTAGTCATGGATGGCAAGGCCGTCGCGGCCGAGGTCAAGCAGACTCTCAAGGAGGAGGTCGAGTACATGAAGAAGGTCGGGG
>JASHZW010000017.1 GCA_030042335.1 Nitrososphaerales archaeon | reverse complement strand
GCAGCCTGAGTTCGACGTCATAGTCGTGGGCGCCGGGCTCGGCGGGTCCGCGGCAGCGCTTACGCTCTCGAGAAAAGGAGCGAACGTGCTGATGCTCGAGAAGGCGAAAATCCCCGGCGAGAGGAACATGAGCGGAGGAGTCCTCTTCGGCACCTATCCAGGCGGCTACGGGACGCTCGACCTCGTCCCCGACTTCGAGAAGGATGCCCCGGTCCAGAGGAGGGTCGTCGCGCACGAGGTCGTCGTCCTCTCCGACCCTGACTGGGACGAGGGGACGTACAGGTACTACAGGATGGGGAAGGATTCGCTCCCCTCGAAGCTCGGCATTTTCCGCCTGAACCTCGACTCGGGCCACGACTACTCGATCCTCAGGAGAGACTTCGATCAGTGGTTCGCGAACAGAGCTGCACAGGAGGGCGCGATGCTCTCGACCCAGACGAGCGTCGAGGGCCTGCTGATGGAGGGCGGAACGGTCGTCGGGGTGAGGACGACGCACGAGGACATCAGGGCGAAGGTCGTGATAGACGCGTCTGGGGTCGTCTCCAACCTCGTCGAGATGGCAGGGCTGCGGGCCAAGCTCGATCCCACGGAACTCTACCACGGGATCAAGCACGTCTACCGCATGGACCCGGACGTGATCGAGAAACGGTTCGACGTCGCAAAGGGGGAGGGGAGGGCCCAGGTCTACCTTGGCCCCTTCATGAAGGGGGTCAACGGCGGGGCCTTCCTCTACACCAACCTGGACACGCTCTCCGTTGGCATAGTCATGTCGATGGACTCGATGGTCGAGGGCTACACCCAGCGTTTCGAGCAGGTCGGGAAGAGTATCGACATCCTGCAGGCGTTCGAGGCCCACCCGATGGTTGCCGAGTTGCTCCACGGCGCGGAGCTGGTCGAGTACTCCGCCCACAACGTCCCCAAGGGCTACAAGTGCGTGCTGCGGAAGCCATACGCGCCGGGTTTCATGGCGGTCGGCGACTCGCTGGGCGCCTTTGTGAAGGTCGGTCCACTCCTCGACGGGATGAGGAGGGCCATAACCACCGGGATGATGGCGGCCCAAACGTTCCTCGAGGCGCAGAGCTACGGGACGTTCGGGGACAGGTCGCTTTCGTCGTACCAGTCGAAGCTATCTCCCGTTTATCGTGACATAGGGAGGTCGAAGAACGATAGCAGGCTCAGTGAGAGCAAGTTCGCGTATCAGGTCCTCCCCAGGCTGCTCTTCTCCACTTACCTCCTCTATCAGGAGAAGAAGATAATGACGGACCGCCCGGACGGTCTCATGAAGGACGCAGTACAGCGCGTCCAGGCCGGGACGAGCCTCCTCACCTACGACGAGGACCCGTCCTACTCACACATCACCGTAAACACAGAGAAAGGCTCCGCTTCCCCGCGCAAGCCGTGGGTCCCGGCCTGCCCGGTGAACTGCTACACCCTCGTCACCGGAAAAGGAGTCTTTGTATCGTACCAGGACCTCCTCGACTACAACACGCGCCCGATGAAGGAGAAGTACGCAGAGTCCCACGACCTCCCGCCCGGCGGCTTCGAGCTGCGGGCAATGGAATCAGCCGCCATCGAGGCCACCCTGAACGACATGGCCCAGGGTAAGCTGAAGTTCGACCACGTGGCCTGCGTCGCCTGCGGCACGTGCGGGCAGATAGGCCCGGAGGAGGTCGTCTCCTTCGGTCCCGAGCGCGACGGCCACGGCGTGAGGTACCGGTACGGCTGAACGACTAGAAGCTGTGGGTCAGGTAGTCGGCCCTTCCGCCGTCGACGACGAGGTTCTGTCCTGTCGTGAAGCTCGCGTCGTCGCTCGCCAGGAACAGGATGGCCTTGGCGATCTCCTCGGGCTGGGCGATGCGGTTCAGCATGGCGCGCGAGGCCGCCTCGCCGGATGCCTGCAGGAACTGCTCCTGAGTCCTCCCTCTGTGCGGCATGTCCGTGTCGGTGTACCCGGGCGCGACGCAGTTCACGTTGATGTTCTGGCCCTTGAACTCGTAGGCGAAGCGCTTCGTTAGTATGAGGACGGCGGCCTTGGTTAGCGCGTACGCGGTCGTGCCCTTGAAGGAGGTGCCCAGGCCTGCGTTCGAGGAAAGGTTGACTATCTTCCCACCCTGACCCCTCTCCAGCATCTTCTTCGCCACGGCACGCGCGCAGTATATCGTACCCTTCACGTTTATCGCGAACATGAGGTCCAGGTTCTCGTCTGTCATGTTGAGCAGGTCTCCGGGCAGGAGTATACCCGCGTTGTTGACGAGGACGTCTATCTTGCCAAAGTGCTTGATCGCCTCCTCGACCATCGCGATGACCTGTGCCTCCTTCGATACGTCAGCCTTCACCGCTATGGCCTCGCCCCCGCGCGACCGGATCCCCTTCACGACCTCGTTCGCCTCCTTCTCGCCGCTGAAGTAATTGACGCAGACCTTCGCACCTTCCCTGGCGAAGAGCTCCGCTGTCGCCTTCCCGATACCTCTCGAAGCGCCCGTGACCAGGGCGACCTTCCCTTCTAATCTCCCGTTCATGGGCCACCCGTCCCCGCGCATTGCTATTATTGTGTGCCGTTTAGGAGGCGGAACTTCGATAAGATTCAATTACGAATTCCGGAGGACCAAGAGGGTTGGCTAACGCCAAGTACCTCGTCCCTTACATCCTCATCACCGCCTTCACCTATGTCTTCGCGAAGGACGGCCTCGCGTTCGCCTCCCCGTTCGTCTACGGCGCGCTGACCGCCCTGATCACATGCGTCATGCTCCTCATATCGTCCAGGGGTCACGTGATAATCAACAGGGACACGGCCCTCATCGGCGTCTTCTACTGGCTGAGCGGGGTCACGTGGCTACTGGGACTGGAGCTCATCTCCTCGGCGCAATCGGCGATACTGTCGTTCACGATGCCCCTCTTCGCGATACCGCTCTCGGTCTACCTCCTCGGCGAGAGCGCGTCCCGGATCGAGGCCTACGGGGCGCTCCTGGGCTTCGGAGGCATCATCCTCTACAACCTCCCCCTGCTCGGAGGTGCGGTCACGATCATCGGAGGCCTCCTCACGCTGGTCGACGCCTTCTTCTGGGCGCTCTTCTCTGTCTACATGAGGAAGGTCAGGGTCCAGGACCCAAGGCAGACTCTGGTCACCACCTCCTTCATCTGCATGCTGCTCTACGGCGCGTTCTCGGTGACTGACCCTTACTTCAGCCCGACGGCCGGCCTCGCGATAGACCTGACCTACAGCGGGGCGATAGGTGGTGCCCTCAGCATCTTCCTCTGGATGGTCCTCATCAAGACCGAGAAGATCTCCAGGCTCACCACGCTGATCTTCATAGCACCGATTGTCACCCTGATCTACGGCGTTGCGACCACGGGCATCCTGCCGGACGACCTGACGCTCGGGGGCGTCGTCCTCATCTTTGTCGGCATCTACGCCTCGAGCTTCCATGGAAGGGGGAGGGAGGCCGCGGCGATGACCCCGCTGACCTCCGCGCCGATAGCGGAAGATGCTTCATAAGCGGCCGCCGCAAGCCCAGCCGGCGGCGCTATGGTGCAGGATTTCGATGTCGTCGTCATAGGCGCGGGCATCATCGGTATAGCCTCCGCCTATCATCTCCAGACGAGCAACCCCGGTAAGAGGATACTCGTCGTCGAGCGCCTGGGTGATGTGGGGCAGGCGAACACGGGCAGGAGCAACGCCATGTTCCGCAACACCTTCACCTCGGCCGACAACCAGACGCTCGCCAACTCCTCCATCGACTTCTACCTTCACGTGCAGAACGACCTGCGCATCGACGTGGGGATGGACAGCATCGGCTACATGTGGCTGATGAGCGATGGACAGCTCTCCGCGGCAGAGAGACACATCAGCAGGATGGCCTCGAACGGGGTCCAGGTCAAGAGGTACAGCGAGGACGAGCTGAGGCGCTCCATCCCCGGACTCGAGACTCGGCAACGATCGGATGATGCACGGCTGATGTCTCTTCTCGACATCTCCGAGGGCTTGTTCGGGCCAAAGTGCGGCCGCCTGGCGCCCGAGAAGCTCACGGGCTTCTACAGGGACGCGTTCGTCCAGACCGGAGGCAAGATCATGTTCAACCAGTCAGCCAAGCGTCTCCTCGTCGAGCCGCGCGAAAGGATTGGCATCGACGGCGAGCCCTTCGTGTGGCAGCAGTCGAGGGTTGCTGGGATCGAGCTCGCCGACGGCAGGGAAATCCGCGCCGGCACCACGGTCGTGGCCAGCGGCGCCTGGAACAACAAGCTCACCGACCCCATGGGGACCGACGGGCACGCCAAGGCCAAGAAGAGGCAGCTGTTCGCGGTGCCCGCGGGAGGCTCGCCCGGGCTGGGCGAGTTGCTCTTCGCCAGCGGCTTCAACCCCTCCGGCACCCTGCCCTTCGTGATACTCCCAAAGTCGGGGCTCTTCATCAAGCCCGTCAAGGAGAGCAACGAGTTCTGGATAGGCTGCGAGGACGAGGTCAACAGACCGTACATCAGCTACCCGGACGATGACCTCGACAAGTTCCTGGCCGAGCCTGCCTACTACGAGAACAACATCCACCAGATACTCAGGGAGTACCTTCCCCAGTTCGGGGCCATAAGACCGGGGAGGATGTGGGCGGGGCTCTACTCGTACAACACACTCGACAACATGCCCTATGTCTTCTCCGAGGAGGGCCTCATCGTGGTTGGGGGTGACAGCGGCAGCGGGGTGATGAAGGGAGACTCGTTGGGCAGGGTCGTAGACTCGGTCTACAGGGACGGCAGAGACGCCGAGACTTCGCTGTACGGGAACGTGCCCTACAGGGCCTCCAAGCTGAGCTTCACGCACCGTGACGTCGAACGAGAAGACTGGGTCCTGTAAAGCCGGCCACAATGAAGATAAACACGCGCCGAGGCACGGATTTCGGTTTTTTTGCAGGGTGGAGAACTCCTCTGTCGGGGGCTCACAAAGGTCTATGACGGTTCCAACGGGAAGAAGGCCCTCGACGGGCTCGACCTCGCGGTGCCTTCGCGCGGTGTCTTTTCCCTCATCGGTATGAACGGCGCAGGCAAGACTACCCTCGTCCGGATTCTCGCGACCCAGCTCGAACCCACGTCCGGGTCGGCGCAGATCAACGGCTTCGACGTGATGAAAGACGCGAGGAAGCTCCGCGAGAGGATAGCGGCGGTCCCGCAGGAGGCGAGAACGGTAGCCTGGATGACCCCTATGCAGCAGGTCTCGTCCTATCTGCTCTGGCGCGGGGTCCCCTACGGCGAGGGCAGGCGGAGGGCCGTCGAGGCGCTCTCGAAGGTGGGACTAGAGCAGCAGGCGGACGTCCTGAACCGTAAGCTTTCCGGAGGGCAGCGCCGCAAGGTCATGGTGGCTACGGTGCTCGCCGCCGACGCGGAGGTCACCTTCCTCGACGAGCCGACCACGGGACTCGACCCGATATCCCGAAGGGACCTCTGGCAGTCGCTGCAGGAGATGGCCAACGACCACTTCCTGATACTCACGACCCACTACCTCCAGGAGGCCGAGGTACTCGCCGACACGATAGGGATACTCGACAAGGGCAAGCTCGTCGGTCTCGGCTCGCTCGACTATCTCAGGGGCCTCGTCAAGTACCAGTACAGCATCAGGCTGCCCGCCGCGACGGCGGTACCGGAGGTCCACGATGGCACGGTCACGACGGGGAGGGACGGACAGGTGCAGATACTCACGGGCGAAACCGAAGCCTACAGGCTCTCCGGCGAGCTCCTCAAGTCCGGAGCTAGGCTTTCGGTCAGCCGTATATCTCTGGACGATGTCTTCTTCCATCTGGTGGGCGAGGAGGGAACGAGCTGATGTCTGCTCGCCTGGTCAGACAGGTCGTCGCATCGGTACTCGTCAACGCGATCTACGCGATGAAGAACTATCCGGTGGTCCTGATCAACACGATCGCGGCTCCCGTGGGTTTCCTCGTCGTCATCAACTTCGTCAGCAAGGGCGGCCTACTCACGCAGGCGATCGAAGGCGCGTTCATCATGAGCATGTTCTCCAGCGGTATGGGGCTCCAGAGCGACCTCTCACACCTCAAGAACGACTTCAAGCTTCAGGACATGGTGGTGAGCTCTCCAGCCTCACCCGCCGCCTACGTCTTCGGGATGGCCATGTCCGAGATAGTGTATTCCATTCCCGCTCTAATCACGGTCTCCGTCCTGATGGCGGTCTTCGTCCATCCGACCGCGGCCCAGGCGCTCACGCTGCTCGGCGTCATACTGCTGATGTTCACGACTTCGGTGACCCTCGGGTTCACGCTCTCGACGTTCTCCAGCGACGTCGTCCAGAGCTACGCGTTCTCGGGCCTGGTCTCGGCAATCTTCACGACCCTTTCCCCCGTCTACTACCCGATCACCTACATCCCGCTGCCCTTCCGGTACCTTGCGTACCTCTCCCCCACGACCTACGCGGCAGAGATCGCCCAGTCTTCGGTCGGGACTCTGCACCTCTCGACGTTCGACGTCGCGGTCGCCTGGGGGATCCTCGGCACGGTCACGATAGTCCTGGCCGTGATAGCGGTGACAAAAGCCAGGTGGC
>JASHZW010000016.1 GCA_030042335.1 Nitrososphaerales archaeon | reverse complement strand
CTCGGTCGAGGAACTCCTGTTTCACGTCTAGCAAAGCTACTTCGTAGCCTGCCGTCTGTGCAGAGACCTGGGCTATTCCGTGACCCATCAGTCCGGCGCCCAACACGCTAACCCTCTTTATGGGAGGCAAGTCACTGCTGCACCAGATCCACGGGTAATAACGATTGACAAATGAGGGCCAAAGCGACTTCGGTGATACGGGTGCTTAAGTACATCTTCCTGATTCAATTGTACGTCACAAAGAAGGCGTCTCTTTCGCAGTTGGATTCCGTCTCGACAAAAAAGCTCGAGTCGGTGGAAAGAGATCTATCCGACGCTGAATTGTTCACAGGCTGGTGGACAGAAGGTTCGACTCCATTTCGGAGGAAAAGGAGAGAGGCGACAATCAAGAAGATAGTGTACCTAAGCCAGAAGGTGACCGGACATTCATGGAGTGGTGGTACTACGAAATCAAGAAGCAGGGTTACGATTGCGTTTTCAGAGAAAAAGAGGACGAAAATTTCGACCTCGACGGCAGCCTTGCGTCGGCCTGGCTGTTCCACTTGGAAATTATCGAGCCTCGAAAGAACAAGCCCCCATTGCACAAGAGAAGGGTACACGAAGAGGTGATGAAGACTCTGCCACGACAGATAGGCCGAGGCTTTGGGCAAAAGATAAGAAGCCAATTCAAATGAAGCTAATTCTAAGCCGGGGTAGCAGAGTGGTCTAGGAAAGACCTACACAGTAATGCGCGGGCCTTGAGAGCCTGTGACCCATCCGGGTCTCGTGGGTTCGAATCCTACCCCCGGCGCATATCAAAACGGATTTATTGCGACTGACCCGACAGCATCCGTTGCAAGATCTAGCCCAAGAGGTCAAGAGGCTGGAGCCCAGGATAATCGAGATCAGAAGGACGATTCATCAGAACCCGGAGCTGGCACATCACGAAGTGGCGACGGCGAGGCTCGTGGCGCGCGAGCTGAGGTCACTGGGCATTGAAGTCAAGACCGGCGTCGGTGGGACGGGTGTCGTGGGTCTCCTCAGGTCTGGGAAGAATGGGAAGGTCGTCGCGCTGAGGGCAGACATGGACGCTCTCCCGGTCCAGGAAGAGGTCGACCTCGAATTCAAGTCGAAAAGAAAGGGCGTGATGCACGCATGCGGCCACGACACGCATGTGGCGATGCTGCTAGGCGCGGCTGCCCTGCTCGCGAAGCACAGAAGGCAGCTCGGCGGGGACGTCAAGTTCCTCTTCCAGCCTGCGGAGGAATCCGGAGGCAAAGGCGGGGCGAAGCCCATGATCGAGGACGGCGCTATGGAGAACCCAAAGGTGGACTATGTGTTCGGCCTCCACATCGCAGCAGACATGCCCTCCGGAGTCTACGGGGTGAGGGGAGGACCCTTCATGGCCAAGCCCGACGCCTTTAGGATTCGGGTAATCGGTAAGGGCGGCCACGGTTCGGCCCCGCACCGCACCATCGACCCAGTGTACATCGCGGCGCAGGTGACCATCGCATTGCAGGGGCTCTCCGGGAGGATGGTCAACCCAATAAGGCCGTTCGTAATCTCGGTGTGCAGCATCCATGGCGGTACCAAGAACAATGTAATTCCCGACGAAGTTGTACTCGAAGGAACCATACGGACGTTCGAGAAGAACACGAGGAGCAAGGCCATCGCGGACATGAAACGCGTCGTGAAGTCGACCTGTGAGGCCTACGGAGGGTCCTGCGCGATCGATTTCCAGAAGGACACATACCCCGTGGTGTACAACGACGAGAACGTCACGGAGAGGGTAACGAGGACATTGAGGAAGATACCGCACATGAAGACCAGGAGGGCAGACCCTCGCATGGGTGCCGAAGACTTCTCGCGCTTCCAGCAGAAAGCTCCGGGGACGTTCTACTACTTGGGGACGGGTAACCCATCCAAGGGATGCGACAGTCCCAACCACAGCTCGAAGTTCAAGGTGGACGAGGACGTACTCAAGTATGGCGCAGTATCGCTGGCCTCCCTAGCATTGGAATTCGCCTAGCGGCTGCAGCCGGAAAATCGTTCCGAATTTCGGTCAGAGGCACTTAACCAAGACAAGTAAGGATGATTTAGTAGGTTCAATACTACTACCAACTATAAATATATCCTTAATTTATTACATATGTGATTTTCCGTGTTGGTTGAAAACGATATGGCTCGTCAGCTCCGATTGCAACGAGCCCTCGACAAATGCCCGCGCTGCGGGAAGGGTCCGATGGTTATGGACTCCGAGACCGGGGAGCTGGTTTGCAGTAACTGCGGGTTCGTCGTGAAGGAGAAGATAGAGGACACGGGTCCCGAATGGAGGTCTTCTTCGAAGGATGAGGGGAAAGACGAGAGCAGGGCAGGACTTCCAACTTCGATTGCAGCTCATGACATGGGCCTGTCTACCATGATAGGGACGCGGAATGCGGACTCGACCGGAAGGCCGATTTCCGGAAGCATGAGGAGCACAGTCGATCGCTTGAGGACTTGGGACAGGAGGAGCCAGGTCCACGAGTCGTCCGACAGGAACCTTAGTCGCGCGTTCGTGCAGCTCAGGACATTTTCCGACAAGCTCTCGCTCTCAGACGAGGTAATCGAGAGGGCGGCATACATCTACAGGAAGGCGCTCGAGAGGGGGCTGATCCGAGGAAGGTCGATCACGGAGATGATCGCGGCATCGCTCTACGCTGCCTGCAGGGACAGCGAGATACCAAGGACCCTGAAGGACGTGGCTTCGGTAGCGAATATCGGGAAGAAGGACCTCGCGAGGTCTTACAGGCTGCTCATCCGTGAGATGGACATCAAGATGCCCGTGCCTGACCCTGCAAAGTCGGTCGCAAAGATCGCATCTAGGGTCGAAGCCGGGGAAAAGACCAGACGCAGGGCGCTTGAGATAATC
>JASHZW010000002.1 GCA_030042335.1 Nitrososphaerales archaeon | reverse complement strand
CCGCCCGCAGTGGGCGCATAATCCTTCGGCTCGACCAAGAGGTCGCAGCCGGTACGGTCCTTGTGGACTCGAAGGGTAGGAACGTCGTGAAGATCCTCGAACTGATGGGCCCCGTCTCCAAGCCATATGCGTCGGCCATCCCTGGAAGCTCTAGGTCCGGCGTGAAGGGGCAGAAGGTCTTCCTCTCCAGGTGAATGTCTCAACCTTGTGGGAGACGAGGGCCGAGGACGAATTATTCCGTATATACTGCATAAACTGCGGCAACAAGCTCATCGGTGACACCGACAAGGGCGAGCAGGTCTGCCCGAGCTGCGGTTACGTCACGACGGGGCAGGCCGACGAAGGTCCCGAATGGAAGGCGCTCGACCTGGAGGAGAAGAGCAAGCGAGTCCGTGTCGGGTCCCCGACCACGCTCACGCTCCACGACCTGGGTCTCTCGACCGACATCAGCATGGAGATGCGCGACGCTCATGGTAAGTACCTCGACCCCACCATGCGCGCGACCGTCGAGAAGATGAAGAAGTGGCAGTCGAGGACGAGGACGAGCAACAGCCAGGAGAGGGGCCTCGCCATAGTGCTAGCGAAGATCACAGAGGTGTGCGACAACCTCAGCCTACCCAAGAATGTGGCCGAGACTGCGGCTCACATCTACCGGACCTCCGTCAGGCTCAAGGTCGCAAAGAGCAAGTCGATAATGGGGATGACCGCCGCCGTCGTCCTCCTGGCGTGCAGGAAGTGCGGGGTGAGCAGGACCCTGAAGGAGGTGGCGCGTGCGGCGGGCATCGAAAAGGGCGCCGCCGCCAAGTACTTCCGCCTGATACTCAAGGACGTCGAGAAGGACTATGTGCCCCCTCCCTCCGTGGAGAAACACATCTCGAAGCTGGTCAACCTCGCCAAGATCGACCCCAGGGTCGAGCACCTCGCCCTGTATCTCTCGAGGGCGACCAACGACTCGAAGATATCCAGCGGGAAGGCCCCTGCCGGGCTGGCCGCGGCGTACGTCTACATCTCCTGCGTCATGCGGGGCGAGCATCTCCCCCAGAGGGAGATAGCGGAGTTCGCGGAGGTCACCGAGGTTACCGTGCGCAACCGCTGCAGGGAGCTGCTCGATAACTACATAATCAAGCAAAAACTGGGGTGGGTCGAATAGATGGCGAAGAACACCCCCAAGCCAAAGGCAGCTAAGGCTGCAAAGCCGACAAACGAGGAGGACACGGCCGCAAAGAAGGCCGCGCCGGCGAAGGAGCAGCAGCCGAAGGCGCCGCGTCCCGTACCGCTTGCCGAGAAGACCGAGGAAGAGTTAGTCGACCTGACCTCCCGGGTGTACAAGCTCGTGGTCGAGAGGGGCAAGGATGGTGTCCTCCAGAGCGAGATTTGGAAGGAGTTGGGTCTTACCAGCAGGGACGGCTCGAGACTCGCGATAAGGCTCGAGAAGCGAGGCATGATCAAGCGGGTCAAGGTGCTCGACGACGGCCGGTGGACATACAAGCTGACCCCGCTTCGCCTGCCTGCGAACATCTCGTCGATGGAGTCAGCCCCCTGTATCGTCTGCCCCGTAGAGGGTAAGTGCTCGATAACCACCGAAGTGAACCCGTTCACGTGCCCGCTCATCGGGCCTTGGGTCATCAAGGAGCATAAGGACTCGGAGCTCCTCCTCGCAGTCCCGCAAGTCGCGGTCTGACTTGAGGCTCTCAGAGGCGCGAACCGATTACTACCGCAGGAAGGCCCGGGAACAGGGCTACAAGAGCAGGGCAGCCTACAAGCTCCTTGAGGCCGTCCAAAAGTACAAGCTCATCAGGCCAGGCGACAGGGTCCTCGACATCGGGGCGGCGCCCGGAGGATGGCTGCAGGTCGCCTCCGAGGCTGTAGGCGACGGCGGCAGGATTATGGGCGTTGATCTATCCGAGATAAGACTCAACCTCCCCAACGTGAGGACCATCAGGATGGATGTCTACGACCCTTCTACCCTCGAAAAGGTCAGGGCGCTCCTCGGTTCGGAGGCCGACGTCCTGCTGTCCGACCTTTCCCCCAAGATATCGGGCGCGTGGGACCTGGACCACTTCCGCCAGATAGATCTGGTGCTCCGGTCCATGTCTCTGGGCGACGAGATGCTTCGCAAAGGAGGAAACGCCATGCTGAAGCTCTTCGACGGTGAGCGATTCACCGAGGCGAAGAGGGAGGCAGAGAAGAGGTACTCCAGGGTCGTCGTGATGAAGCCCAAGGCCAGCCGGAGCGAGAGCTCCGAGATGTACCTCGTCTGCCTAGACAGGCGCGCGTGACGCCTGTCGCACTGCGTTTTCGACGTCTCCATATCCGGCGTCGGTCTTTACGGACAACCTCTCGAAGGGCTGCTTCATGCAGCGGAACCCCGCTGTCTTCAGCCGCTCCATCACGCGCTCGACCGGAGACGAAGAGACCTTGAGGCGGGACGCCACCCGCTCCAGGGAGTAGCTGAAAGGAGGGAAGTCGTCTATCCCTATGAGCGACCTCAGCGTCTCCGCGCTGTCGCTCCATCCCCTAGTGGCGCAGAACCCGGCGGCCTCGGTGACAACCTCCGCGTTGCAGAGATTCCCCGTCCAAAGGGGTCCTGCAGACCGAACCCGGCTCTCGCACTTGGGACAGTTCGAAAGCGGCGCGGCGCCGCTGAGCCTGGAGTGGCAGGTCCGACACTGGGTGACGTATCCCAACAGCCTCCTAGAATCGTCGGCGGCCTTCCCACCCCTCGTGATGGTCAGGTAGACCCTGAGATAGTGCAGCGTACTGTGGGCAAGCAGCGGTGTCACCCCGATGTCGTTGACGCCTCCCATGGCGACGGCAAATGCGACGAGTACCCTGACAGCGGTCTCGTGGACGAACTCGCTCCTCGGGGTCTGAGAGCCGTATCTCCTCAGCGCTACCGAGGGATAGACTCCGCAGAGCACCGCCGCGTCGGTAGCGGTGAAGGAAAGTGTCGCCCCATCGGCCGACGCGACCAGGGCTGCCTGCAGGTAAGGTGCCGGAGTCCCGAACGGGTCGACGTCGACGGCGTCGAACTTCTCGCCCCTCTGGAACCTCGAGTAGAGGTACTGGTTCGCCTCCTCGTGGATGACCTCGCACCTGTCCGCGACGCCGTTCCTTTTCGCGTTCTTCGACGCGTAGGGGATGGCCATCCTGTTGAAGTCTACCATTGTCACAGTCGTCTTCGCGCCCGCCTCCTTCGCCACCCTGACCCCTCTTGCACCAACACCCGCGAGAACGTCAAGGAAGCCTCCCGGCATTGTCGCAGCTACCACCGCCACCGAGATGTCTCTGTTGAGACGCGCGGCGGGGTTGAAGAAGACAGGAAACGTCGGTGGTGCCCTGCTCCTCAGGCTCTCCGCAGGCACGCAGAGTTCCGTGCTCCCCTCGAGGATCGTGGTGAACGCCGTCGGCACGCCGACCGAACCTCCTGTGAAGCATTTAAGGCGGCCACGGAGGCGAAGGCTGCGATTGTCGTCGCCAACGCAGGCTTGGCTCCTGACCGGGCCGCCAGGCATAGGCAAGTCCACGATCGTGACGAAGGTGGTCTACCTCCTCAGGATGCAGGGACACGCCATAGGAGGCTGCCTAACCAGGGAGAAGAGGGAAGGGAGGGAGAGGATAGCCTTCACGATGAGTGACCTCATGAGCGGAAGGGAAGGTGAGCTTGCCTCGGTGAAGGGTTCGCTGGGGCCCCGGGTGGGCCGCTACAGGGTGAACCTAGCCACCCTCGCCGATATCGGCGCGCTCTCTCTGCAGGACGCGAGGGAGCGGGCCGACGTTGTAGTTATAGACGAGATAGGGCCGATGGAACTCACGAGCCAGGACTTCCGCAGGGCTGCAGAGGGCTGTTTCGCGTCGAAAAAGCCCATCCTCGCAATCGTGCACGAGCACATGAAAGACCCGCTCATCGACACCATTCGCACGATGGAACAGAAGATCCTGATCGAGGTGAGCCTCGAGAACAGGGACAAGCTCCCGAAGACTATCGCCGACGAGATACTCGCGTCCCTGACGGACGGACCACAGGTTGGGTGAATACATCGGCGAACCGCAGAGCGCTGGTGGGCGGTGTCGACGAAGCGGGTCGCGGTTCTGTCCTGGGGCCCCTGGTCATCGCAGGTGTCTCCGTCCCCTCCGAGCACTTGACCGAGTTCCAGGAGCTGGGTGTGAAGGACTCGAAGCTCCTCTCACCGAAGAAGAGGTCCTCCCTCTACGGAGAGATCGTCCGGCTTGCCAGCTCAGTGCGTTTCGTCTCGATCGAACCCGGAGAGATAGACCAGTACGTCTGGTACGGGACGAGGCGCAGGAAGCTGAACTACCTCGAGACGGTCCACATGGCGAAGGTGATCCGGCTTCTCGGGGCTGCCGACGTCTTCGTCGATGCGCCCGACACCAACGTCCTCAAATTCGAAGAGGAGCTCTCCAAGATGCTCGAACCCTGTCCGCGCATCGTGGCGCGCCACCACGCCGACCGCGACTATGTCGTGGTCTCCGCCGCGTCGATAATCGCCAAGGTCGAGAGGGACCGCGCGGTCGAGCAACTGCGGGGTGACCACGGCGACTTCGGTTCCGGTTATCCCTCGGATCCCCAGACCGTCTCGTACCTCAGGGACTGGGTCAGCAGGGAAGGCTCGCGACCCTACTTCTCGAGGCGGAGCTGGAAGACGTGGGAGAGAGTCCTGACGACAGAGTTAGAGTTCTAAGCTCGCCGCCTGGCCGATATGATTGCGTGGTCCTTGTCGAAGGGACTGAGCTCGATTGTCTTCTCCACCTCGAAGCCCGCGTTCTGGAGCTTCGCCTCCTCCGCACGGAATACCTCCCTGGGGTTCTTCGCCACATCGATGCTCCTCGCCTTCACGACCAGCAGGAGCTTCCCGCCCGGCTTCAGATTCCTCTCGCAGTTCGCGACAGCGATTTCCGTCTGGTCCGGCTGCGCGATGTCGCAGTAGACGACGTCCACCCTCCCCAGCGCTCCGAACTTCTCAGCTGACCGCGCGTCCGCGATGAATGGGATGACGTTCTTCCTTTTCTTGGCGACCTTCTCCACGAACTCCCTTCCCACTCTCATCGATGACTCGACCCCGATAAGGATGCCCCTCTGCCCTACTATGTCCGAGACGTGCGACGGAGTCGTCCCCGTCGAGGTGCCCAGATATAGGACCTTGTCCCCTTCCCTTATGACGTCCGGGTCCATCCCCTTGATTATCGACCCTGCCAGCTTCGACCGGAAGGGGTCCCAGGCGCGGTACTCAGTTCCCTCTATCCTTACGAGGTCCTCTCCATACGTTCTCTCGCCCGGGACGAGATTTCTTGTAAGGACCTCTTTCCTTCCGCCCCTTTCCGTAACCATGACGTTTGTCATCTCTGAACGTTCTTTTCGGAGCTGGCCCCTCCTTGGGTTCCTTATATTTCACCCTGATTTCGTCGAGCCTCTTCTCCAGGGTCGCCGTTATTCCGCCATCCTTCTCCCCTCTGTAAAAGTCGATGCGGGCCGCTATCGCGATCTTGTTCGCGAGCGCCCTCGCTATCTTCCCCCTCTGCCACTTGGGCGCGGTGTGAACTGCCTCGTGCTGGAAGAGTATGCCGTGTTTCGGCGGGC
The DNA here is from genome assembly GCA_030042335.1 of Nitrososphaerales archaeon. Next base: position 775 of record JASHZW010000002.1, on the reverse strand, counting down.
GAGAGCCGGTCCTCAGCGCCCTGAACAGGGCCTTTTCCGCCCCGAGGACCTGGACCGTACTTGCCGGGAGCCTCGCAAGCCTGTCGAGACCACCTGCTTTTGCTATGAGCCGGGCCCCTATCGTCGCGCCGACCACCTCGGTCGTGTTCGGGGCGATGCGCTTCATCGTCGACTCGACGTACTCGAGGAGTTTTTCCCTCTCCGCAGCTCCGCCAAGGGCGACCTTGGCAAGCCCGACGGTCCTGTTCATGTCGCGTTCCGCGACGTCCCCTCCCTTCGACTCTGACGCCGCCAGGACCAGGGCTTCGATCTTCTTCTCGCTGAAACCCCTGCCCTGGAGCGACTCTTCGTTGAAGTTCCCTCTCGGCCCGACTTCGGCGACCAGCCTGCACAGCAGCATGTTGTCGCCCAGTAGCGCATGAAGCTCCGGGAAGTGCAGGCCATACCACTCCACGACCCGCTCCGATGTGATGTTGACGGACCTGTCGAGCTCGTCGAGGCCTTGGATGCCGTGCACAAGCTGAAGGTCCTCCCGTGACGAGGTCTCGGTGATGCTCTCCTCGGCCACAGCCACCGCCGACTCCTGTATCATGGCGAGTGCCGCACCTTCGTCGGGCGCGAACCCCGCCTTCACCATTATCGACAGCTTCTGTGAGTTCAGCTCTTCCTTCTCCGCGTCAGGTATCTGCGCAGCGGCAACTCCGGCCTTGACGAGCTCCTCGGCGGCGCCCGCGTCCATGGTCCCGATGTACGAGATACCTGCCTTCTTCGCCTT
>JASHZW010000015.1 GCA_030042335.1 Nitrososphaerales archaeon | reverse complement strand
GAGAGGTAGTAAGACGAGTTCCCAGCCGGTCCTGGTTGAAGACTTTGGGTTGAGCTATTGGACTCGGTGCTCGAGTATGCCGATGCTGATTGAGGACTTTGCGAAGTACTAGACTGGGTGTTCGATGAAACTGGGACTTTGGGAGCCTGGGTCTCGACGCCCAACGCCGCGACGAGTCCAACTATGACCACCAGCTCCAGCAGAGCGATTATCTGCAGGCGCTTGGTCATGGCCGCTCGGTGATTCTTCGGGAGATCCGTTATACGGATTGCGAGACGCCGGGCGCCATTCACGTGCTGGAGGAGTCATATACGGTGGAGATCATGTCGCTCGCCAGTGCAAGCATCTGCTGGTAGCTCAGCAGCGTGGAGCCGTTGATCCCCGAAGGGCCCCTTGGAGATATCATGACGACAGGACCGTCCGTGCCTATCATGAAGAAGGCGCTCGGAGCGGATGGAGTCACAGCGAGGTAGGTGTCGCCTATCTGGACCAGGCTTTGGCTTGGTCCCTGGATGTAGCTGCAAGTAGATGAGGTGGTATTGGCGCTCGATATTCTTCCCACGCATGTCTGACTTGGTTGTAGTGCAGCCCTTGCAGCGTCGTAGCTGTTGGTTCCCGGCGCCGCCGGAGCTTCACTGACGATAATCACCCCTGAGAACAATTCGCTATACGTGGTAGTTCCGTTGACGAATGGCTCGTCCGTGATGTAGATGGCTACGACCCAATCGTCGTAGGTGACTCCGCCGCTCAGTGTGTCGCTTGTGGGGTTTTGCGCCACCTTCGCCCCGATCACCCTGAAACCAGAGCCCAGGACGCCCGCGTTTGGAACGACCAGGTCGGCCTGGACCGCCTTTTCGACATAGGCGATCGTGTTCACCGGTATCGGGCCGCTCGGCACCAGGCCGGGCTCTTCATTCAGGTTGTTGGTCGACGAGGCAACGGATGGTTGACTCCCGGAGAGCGCCTGCTGGAACACGAGCACTCCTCCAACAGACAGCACCAGCACGAGCGAGAAGACAGCTGACGACTTGTTCATCGGAGCCAGCGTCCTAGCTGATGGCGTAGACGACCTGGACGGTTTCGGTCAGTGACTCGGTTCCGGGTATTATGGGGGTCGTGAGGGCCGCGTTGGCGGAAGCCGGGGCGAACTCCGGGCCTGCGTATCCGGGTGCGCTAGTTCCCTCGGTGGCGCTGATCACCCCGGTGATCGTGACGCCCAACGACGAAGCGATGAGCTTGGCTTGGGCGCCGGCCAAAGAGAGCGCCTGCTGCAGGGCCGAGTTGGCCAGGGTAGAAAGGGCCGAATTGGTCTCCGAGAAGGAGAGGCTGATCGAGTTCGCCCCCGCCCCGACGGCCGCGTCGATTATCGTGCCCGCCTCGGCCCCGAGCTGGACCGGGGTGGAGGAGGTGTAGTTCACCTGGAGGCTGTTCGTGACCGTGTATCCCGTTATGATGGGGACGCAGGAGGAGTAGCATTGGGCATAGTCCACGTTGAGGCTGTAGCCCTGGGTCTGTATGGTCTGGTTGGATATCCCGATGGCGTTCAGCGCCTTGATGACCGCCTGCGTGATGAGGGTGTTCGAGGTGGTAGACTCCACGGCGGAGGCATTCTCGGTCACGATCGAGACGTGTACGAGCGCCTCGTTGGGGATGTAGCTTATCGCCCCCGAGCCGTCGGCCGTGATCGAGTCGGCCGGGGAATCGCCATCCGAAGAGTCGGTGCCCGCCGTAGCGAGCGGGGAGTTGGCCGTCGAGGGCTGCGTCCCCTGTATCGGAGGCGAAGAAGTCCCTGTCGGGGCTGGTCGACTTAGGGCGAGATACGCCGTCGACGAGGCGAGAAGCGCCACCACGAGAAGGAGGGCGACCACCAGCGTGCTCGTCCGCGGCGCCTTGCCGGTCTCCATGTCACTTCATTACTTCGGGCGGGTTATAGTTCTAACCCTTAGAACAGGACCGAGCACAGTTCTCGACCTCTCGCGCGATGACTCCGTCTCGGCCTACCGGCGGCCTCCCTCTCTCCAGCTCACTCCAGGCTCAGGAAGAGGAAGACCGTGTAGGCCCCCACGGTCAGAAAGTCGGCGAGCAGGGTGTACGTCCCCGGCACGAGGATCACTCCCTGGGTCCCGAGGATCAGCGGGTAGGAGAAGACCGTCTGCAGGAAGAGGGCGCCCAGCACCGCTACCAGGCCCATGGCGAAGTTCGCCCGGGTGTTGGAGTAGGTCCGGACGTAGACCAGCAGGAGCGCCACCAGCATCACCACATCGACCGTCGTAAGGACGATGTGCAGGCGGATGCTCGGCTCGGGGTTGAACACCGGGACCCCCCTGAGCGGAGGCGGTCTCGTGTTCCTTGGGAGCGTGGCCAGGTCTGACACGAGGAGCCCCGCGATCAGCCCGACCAGCAGCGCCACCACTACCCACAGCTTCCCCACCGACGACCTTTTCGGCTCGACGACGGGTTGTTCGGCTACCGTATTGTTGTTTGTTTCCAATTTTTGTCAGCCTCTCGGCTTTGTCTTTGTCCGCTTCAGAATCCCCTCGAGCGTCCCCCAGTGGGCCTCCATTACCTCGGAGACGAAGTAGACCCTCCCGTACTTGTCGCCCTCGGCGAGGACGATCTTGTTGGTCTCCATCACCCTCAGGTGGTGCCTGACGGTGGTGTAGTCCAGGTGGAGGGTCTGG
>JASHZW010000184.1 GCA_030042335.1 Nitrososphaerales archaeon | reverse complement strand
TGCCCGGTGCACAAAGCCGAGTTCGACTTAAGAACTGGTGATGTGACCAAAAATGTCTCAGCGATAGTAAGGCTGGCAACTCGCAAGGAAGCAACCCGGCTTCGTACGTACGAAGTGAAGATTGTCGATGGGAGTATTAGACTCAAGATACAGTGAGAGTGACAAAGGCTAGGTTTGCACGACTATCAACCGAGTTGCTGTTGAGTAAATTTGGTGGATACCACTTACGTGACCCTCACAGTTCCGTCGGGCAACGTCACTATCAGCGAGGTCTTCGAGGGAGGCTGCCAGACGACCTCGCAGGGCGTCTCGTGCCCAAGCTAGATGCCAGGGGCTGATTTCTACGAGTAGCCGCGAACCCGCCGTTCGGACAAATGTGTTAATCACGATTCGACCATTTGGACATCGAGGGTTGTTGCATCCGAAGCGAACAGCCATTGGTTCCATGGCCCTCGCGATGTCGGTGCTGGTGTTGATTCTGGTGGCTGCGGCAGGCTATGTCGTGCTTACCTCGAGGACGGGAACTCCTCCCGGCGGAACCCAAAGTACCACAAGTAGTGCTGCATGCACGTTCGGCGCAGAGGGCTTTCTCCTCATGAAAGTCATGAACGACTCGAACGGCCAGCCCGCTGGGTCGCTTCCGCCCGAGACACTGTCCGTGATGCGTTGAAGCGGATGCAGGAGAGCGGTGCGACCGAGATCCTAGTGGTGGACGGAGCCGAGCCTCCGGGGCTGCTCGGGGTGGTGACAGCGGGGGATATGGTGCGGGCCCACGAGCTGGGCCTCGAGCGCAGCGTCGAATAGAGAAAGGGAGGGGTCTGTGCAAGGTGGGTCTCCATCTGTACTCCTATAGATGGTGGGGCCGGCGAGCTTCGACAAGCATACTTTCGTTTATGGATTTGAATTATTCAAAAGAAATAGTTTCCTCGTCTACACAGTCTGCTTCCTAAGCCGGGTCTCGCGGAGACATACCGCTTACCGAAGTTTCCCGTGGGGAGACCGTCGCGCTTATATCAACTGGTTAGCGATATTTGTTCATCTCCCTCTGACAAAACAGAGAAGGACAACCGTAGCACGGATTCGGGCCCCCGGCGAACGCACCTACCTCCACAATGGCAAACCCCCGACTTGTTGCAAATTACGGTCAGCGTCTCGATTGAAACGCGAAATATGAGGCACGACGACTGTCCGCGTGCCCTATGCGGAATAGCAGCTTGAGGGCAGTATGTCCTCAGGTATGCCGCTACAGCTTATCGAGGTTATCGTGATCGACCCGCTCCAAGAGTCCTCGTAGGAGGTAGTCGGGTAGACGAGGCAGTCGCCCGGTGCAGGGGGAGACGTGCACGGATTCGTGATATCCAGCGACCCGCCCAGGCCGCCTATGATCCCTGGGTCCAACTGGAAGCTGTAACCACTAAACTTCAATTGTCCGTAGTAACCATCATCGAACGTCCCTCCTCCAGTGGTCCCCCACACGCTGTTTTGAGCGCAGAAAGAGCTAGAGTTCGCATACGTCACTGCGGCCACGCTCGCCCATGGGTCAGAGGCCGCTACAGCCGTTCCGTTAGGATATACCTCAAACGAAACTACGAAGGCTCCGGCGCCTCCTACTTGGGTCGAGTTGCCCATGCAAGTAGTCCCGCTACCAAAAGTGGACAAGCCAGTCAGGCTGATGGTACTCTGTGGAAGATAGACCTGTAGAGTAACCGGATAGCCGGGAAGTGGGTTTCCCGTGTAATAAAAGACCAGATCCCAGTTCCAGTTAGTGGTATATGAAGTGAGGCTTCCCGGTGAGTTCCCCTGAGATTGCCCTTCGTCGGCAGACGCCTTGCCTGTAAACTCAATCCTGTAGTATGCTGAGGAGCTGGAGACGGACCCAGACGAAAGCTGCGTTACGCTCGAGGAACTGGTCACAGTCGGCTGGGACGCAGAACCGGATGCTGAGCTCGATGTGTCTGTCGTGGCGGTTTGCGGAGACGATAGGATATGGCCCCCGACTATCGAATAAACAATCACGACTATAATCACCATCCCCGCTGCTGCTATGGCGCCGTAGCCAGAGTTGCTCATCGCCCTTCGTCTTCGACCGATGCTTCGCATTCTCGTCGAACTTGTTCCCCTTTTATGGGGGCGGCATATTTAAACAGCCGCCGAGGTATCGGCGAACTGGGCAATAGGTCCCTCTCCTTCAAGAGATGAGGCGCTATGGACACGAGGACCCAGTTAAACTCCCACGCTCGTACAACCAAACGTTGTCGACCGGCATGGCAAAGTGCGGCAAAGATTCTTGGTTAGCAGCTGTGCTTATCTCGACGTATAGATTGCCTTTCCAATACCTTATTAGCAAATAAGGCGACCCGTCTGTCCAAGTTGTCAATGAGACACAAGCCACTCTTGGCTTCGGTTATCGTTATTCTAATTCTTGCCACATCACTAGGGGGAATTACCGTCTCGCGCGCCCAGACCAACACGTCATCAACGGCTACGAGCTGTACGTCTGCTTGCCAGGAGGTAGTGCCAATCATCCCATCCGCCGGTGTGATCGGTCCGGTTCAACTCGACCCTCAGCCGCCCGTAGTCGCCGGGTTGGTGTACGTCTCAAACGAGGGATCGAACACTGTCTCGGTACTTCAAGATACCGGCAACATAGCAAATGTATCTGTCGGCCCGGGGCCGCTCCAAGGAGCTTACGACCCTCATGATGGCCTCTTCTTCGTCCCTGACTCGGGAGCGAACGAAATCTCCGTCCTCTCGGGGGCGGGTCTGGATGCGAACATCCAGCTGCAGGGTACGCCGTCGACGCCTGCCTTCGACCCCTTGAACGGTTACATGTACGTCCCGATAACCGGTGGACCGTGCGGTACCAATGATACCGCCAGCAACGCAACCTCTTGTGGGGGCGGGATAGTCTCGGTCTTTTCGGGTCTCACCATTGTGGCTAATGTAACCGTAGGGGGTGGACCCCTGGAACCCGTGGTGGACACTAACATGAAGTCTCCCTACTATGGATTTGTGTACGTCCCGAACGGCGGGAGCCAGACCATCTCCGTAATCTCGGGAACGAACGACTCAGTAGTCGCAACGATAGGATCCGGAGCCTCTCTTCCTTTGCTGTTCAATCCTCCAACTCCTGGCGGAGGCGTCTACGACCCTTACAACGACTACATCTACATGGGGACTGACATCATACAGGGGATCAACGCCATCGCACCGCTCCCCTCGCTTTCGCTCACAAGTCAGGCGTTGAATGGGATTACTCCACAGTTCCAGGTCTCTTGCGATGACAGGTGCGTCTACGATCCCTACAACGGGCTCGTATACGAACCGGGAGACCCGAACCAGCCTTTCTTTGATGGCTTCGTCGTGATCAACGGGACGAGTGCAGCTGCAGCGGGGTTTGGTTGCAGCTGTTCCGACCATGCTACATTCGATCCTTTGAACGGCTGGTTGTACTTGGGCGCTACTGTGGTATCAGGTAGCACGCCATTTGCGTTGAACTCACCGATATCTGGGGCACTCTATGGAACTCAGTCCTTCGACCCAGAAGATGCTTCCATTTTCGGTATAGTCGGGAGCGAAGCGATCAGAATCGGAAACGCCTGCGGTCCTCCTATCGGCGTTTCAGCGAACTATAGTGTTCTCGACGCAACGCTCTGCGATGGAGCGCCACCTCCGCAGGTATCATCAGCCAACGTCACCCTCAATAACATGTCACCCGGGGCGGTCGCAGCTTTCGGGACGCACGTCTTCTCTATCATGGTAGACTCTGTAGCATTATACGCCGGTCAGTGGACCGCAACCAGCGCCACCACCGCCAAAGCCAGCTCGGGGAACATCTCATTCCAGGTGACTGGGCAGAGTGGTGCTACTGGGTATGCGACCATCTCCGTTCCGAAGCCCTTCGTGGCCGCCCTCCTCTTTGCACAGTCGAGTGCAGGCACGCTTTCTGCACCTGCTTCCTCGTTCACCCAACTTCCAACTCTGTACGTAGACGGCGCGCCTGCTAAGGTCTTCTCCTGGACTCAGGACGGCGACAACTTCTATATCACCTTCAGGGTGCACTTCAGCACCGATAATGTCACCATCGCATTCACGCAGGTCCAGCTGGTGAACGCAACCGCGAATTCGATTAGCAGTACCACGAATGCTGGATCCTCATCGATCTCATCTTCGGGGAACACCCTCTCCGGTTCTACATCGACCTCCCAAGCCGGTTCGTCTTCTTCCTCGGGCTCTGGAGGCTTAGAACTCGCGGTGAGCAACACCTACCTTCTCATCGTCGGGGTCTCGATGGGGGTGATCTTGCTCGCTTCAGTCCTAGCGAAAGTGGAGCGGGCTAAGATATCACGCGAGAGGATGGCTCCCTGAGTGGAGACGGCGATGAGGAGAATATTCCCCTCAACCATCTGAGAAAAATACCCCGATCGCTTTCAATTTAAATAATCACGATGCGAGGGAATACCAGATGCAGAAGCGGGTCCTTGTAGTTCTAAGTCTTTGTATCCTGAGCCTCGCCGCGTTCCTTCCGGTGGTACATGCGCAAACCTTCGTGACAAGCATACCTCTCGGCACCCAGAACCTGAACCAGGGCGCAATAGGTCCGCCGGTCTTTGACCCTTCAAACGGGGACATCTATGTCTCCGCCACGGGAACTACGGATATGGGCACCGTATCGATAATCTCCGGCTCCGACAACGCCGTAACCTCTATTCTCGGGCTCTCGACTTCCCAGTACACAGGTTCGCCAGGTATAGGCGTGTTGGATTCTTCTAACGGGGATGTGTACGTCCCTGATGGGCCGGTTATTCACGTCATATCCGGGACTACGAACGAGATAATACAGAATATCAGTGGCATGGACTTTTCAGGAGTTGCATCTCTGGCCTTCGACCCCTCCAATGGGATGATATACGCCGCCAGCTCGACACAAAGCAGCCTGTCTGTGATAGACACATCCAACAATTCTGTCATAGCTACCCTGGACATCCCGAGCGGGGCCGGTGAAGGGTTACCAGGACCATTGTTTGACCCTGCCAATGGAGACGTGTATGTGCCTGGATTCAACGCAACCACGGTGGTCTCCGCTACGACCAATAGCATAGTGGCTACGATTCCCTTCTCCAACGGGGTAGCCGCTCTCGGGGTCGACCCATCGACCGGTAGTGTGCTTGCGGGTGGAACCGGAAGGCTGGCGGTGATATCCTCCTCCAACCAAATTGTCGCGAACATCAGCTCAGGAGAGGTGGGCTACCCCGTCTTCGATTCCTCCGATTCTGACTTTTACCTGTTAGGACCAGCCTCAAATGTCGTGGTCTTTTCAGCGTCTAGTGATTCGATCGTCGGGAACGTGAGTCTCA
>JASHZW010000183.1 GCA_030042335.1 Nitrososphaerales archaeon | reverse complement strand
CGAAGCTTTTGTCCTACATGGGCGCTCATCGAGCCGACATTCACTATCTTACCTCCTCCCCTCGCTATCATCTCGGGGGCGACGGCTCTGGCCGCATAGAACATCCCGCTGAGGTTCACGGCTAGGGTCCTGTTCCATTCCTCGTCGGTCATCTCAAGCACCTTTCTCGCCAATCTGATTCCTGCGTTGTTCACCAGTACATCGACTGGCCCTAGGCGTGAAGATATCTCCTCCACTGCTCTTTTCACGTCCGCTGAGCTCGATATGTCCGCCCTCGCCACGTAGACTGTTGCTCCGAGCGCCGTCGCCAGTCTTGCCGTTTCGTCCGCTCTCTGCTGGTCGAGCTCGATGATGCCTACCTTGGCACCCTCACGCGCAAAGCGAAGCACGATGGCCCTACCTATGCCATAACCTCCTCCCGTAACCAATACCGTCTTACTGACGAACCTATGTAAGTTACCGCTGTCATCAACCATGGCTATCGAGAGCTGACACTCCAAAACACAGCTTATATCACCGACGGCGCGCCTGCGGTTCGCCTATGGCACCGATCTTGAGACGCATCAAGCTCAGAGAACTCATGAGGAAGGAGAGACCAACACTGGGGACGCATCTTCACAGCTCCTGGCCCGGGTTCATGGAGATTGTGGGCAACGCCGAGACCATGGACTACGTCGAGTTCAGCAGCGTCTACGCGCCGTTCGACCTGTACGCCCTCGAGAACCTTGCAAGAGCGTCGGAGCTCTACGATATGTCGACAATGATAAAGATAGACCCCATTCCCAACTATTTCATAGCGCAGCGCGCGATAGGCGCCGGGTTCCAGAACGTGCTCTTCGCGGACCTCAGGACCGTCAAAGAAGTCGAAGACGCCATAGCGGCTGTACGACCGGAACCCAACGGAAAGAACGGATGCTGGTTGCATAGGATTGAAGGCTATACTCTTGAGAACGGGTCGAAGAACTTCGTGAAGTACGCGAAGGATGTGGTAATCGCCATAATGATAGAGAAGAAGCCACTCTACGACAAACTGGAGGATGTGCTCAACCTCGATGACGTCGACATGATCCAGTTCGGACCATGCGACTACTCCATGTCAATCGGCCACGCAGGCGAGTTCTCGCATCCTGAGGTAAAGGAGGCCGAGGAACGCACGATCAAGCTGGCCCTCAAGTATGACAAGCACCCAAGGGCCGAACTCGGCACGAACTACACGTCAGGAGAGGCAGGATACGAGAAGGCCCTAAAGCGGTACTCCAAACTCGGCGTCACCGACTTTTGTGTCGGATATGACGTCGAGATAATCCTAGATTGGATGCAGCAATATGGCAAGCTGACAAGAAAGGCTCTAGCCGTAAGTTAGTTGTGCCTTACCTGCCATGACTGGATGAGAGCCCGGGAGATAGCCTATGACTCCTGCAACAAAAAGGATAATCGCGACCGACACGGAGATTACCAGAGACATCAGCAGTCGAGTGAAGAAGGTATCGGGAGGCCGCTTCGAGATAATGGACATCCGGACGATATCCAAGGACCGGAAGGGCGATGTGGAGGTCCTGATGGTGAAGGACAGCAGTCTCGTGGGTTCAGAGCTCTTCAAGGAATTCCCCGGCGCAAAGGTGCTGCAATCACTCTCTGCGGGCGTCGATTTCATCAACATCAGTTCCATCCCGCTGAACGTCATCCTGTGCTCAAACGCCGGCGCGTACAGGGAGCCAATCGCCGAGCACGTTTTCTCGATGATTCTTTTCTTTGCCAAGAACCTCAACAGGAATCACAAGAGGTTGCAGACCGGGGTCTTCAACAACTCTCCCGATGGCACATTCCTCGCTGGTAAGACCATCGGGATAGTGGGTGCAGGGGGGATAGGTCAGTCTGTGGCAAGGGTCGCCAAGGCGTTCAACATGAAAACGGTTGGTCTAAACACCTCAGGCAAGCCGGTCCCGAACTTTGATGTCGTCTGGAAGATGGACCGCCTGGACGACCTGCTGCGCCAGGCTGATTTTGTCTTACTTTCGCTCCCGCTGAATGTCCACACGAGAGACCTCATCAATGCGAAGAGGCTGCAGGCCATGAAAGAGAACGCCATTCTCGTGAACGTGGCCCGGGGACCGATTATCTCCCAGGCAGATCTCTATCACCATCTAAAGTCACATCCTGATTTCAAGGCCGGAATTGACGTATGGTGGTCTTATCCGAAGAAGGGAGAGAAATTTTCGCTCGAGTTCCCCTTCTTCGACCTCCATAATTTTGTAGCCAGCCCTCATATCGCTGACGGGGTCCCCGAGACGGCTAAGCGCGGCCAGCTGCATGCTCTCGAGAACATTCTCGGATACATTGGTGGTGGTCCCCTCCAGAGTATTATTGACAAGGCCGATTACAAGGGCTTCAAGGGAGGCAGCCACTAATCGCCGCCTTGAGTCGCGAGCTAATCACAGGGGAGCCTTTCTCGATAAGACGATGCAAACTGGACGACCTCGCTCGTGTAGTCGAGATAGAGAAGGCGGCCTTCCCAGACCCCTACGACAGGTTCACCTTCATGCAGCTCCTCGAGCTCGAGCCGGATGGTTTCTTGGTCGCGGAAGAGGACGGCAGACTGCTGGGCTACATCACAGCGGTCGCCAGAGGGGGCGAGGCGATGATCCACTCAATCGCCATCGCGCCGGAGCACCGAAGGACCGGGATAGGACGCGAGCTCATGAAGGCCGAACTGGAGTATCTTTCGAAGAGAGCGACCAGCGTCGATTTGCAGGTCAGCGTAAAGAATCGCGCCGCCATCGCACTTTACAAACAATTTTCCTTCACCGAAATTGGCACGGTGAGGAAATACTACAGAAACGGCGACGACGCCCTAATCATGCGGTTGCAGATTGCGCCGGCTTCTATTACGCATCGGTAGAAGAGGTCGAATCACCGGATTGCGCGGCTGGAATGGTTCCCGACGTTCCAAAGGGTTTCTGAGCGACCTCTTCCTCAAGAGCCCGGATTCTTCTGCGGTAGGTCAGGACAAAGTAGACAAGCGCAGTAGCCACCGGCGCGCTAATTATCGGGTATCCGAAGATATACATGCCGAGGAACACTAACGCGAGTATCAAAATAATCCGGATCAGCTCAGAGGTACTTAGCGCCTTGCTCATGATGCGTCCTTGGCCGATGTCCAATGGGTGATGTTAAGTCTTGGGGTTGAACACGGGGTCCGAAACTATTTACTACACTAGTGGGCGGAAAAACGCCGTCGGTGCAAAGAGTTCGCAACAATCCTCCCCTGACTGGCTAGAGACATACGTAGAGAGTATCGACTCGCGAGTGTCCCAGCTTTTCGGAAAGGGAGACTCGTCTCTGGAGAACGCCGTTGCCGAAGCCATGACCGGAGGGAAGAGGGTCAGGGCGGTCCTCGCACTGCTCTGGTGCGAGGCCATCTCGGAAGAGTATACCGCCGCCATCCCTGTGGCCGTCGCATACGAGTTGGCCCACGCGGCGGCGCTGGTGCAGGACGACATACTCGACGACTCCGAGAAGCGTCGCGGCACACAATCGATAGTCAAGAAGCATGGACTGAGGTCGGCGATGCTGGCGTCCAACGCGCTGCTCGCCCAGGTCCCCCGCGTGATATCCGAATACGGCCTGCAGCCTTCGGGAGGTCAGATGCTTAGGAAGCTCTTCGAACTGCTCGGAGACTCCTTCGGCTCGACCATTATGGGGGAGTTCCTCGACCTCGAGATGGCTGAGAAAGACCTTGTGGAGCAAGGTGACTACGAGTACATGATACGGATGAAGACGGGCGCGCTGATAGGAGCTTCCTCGGCGAGTGGCGTGATAGTCGGCGGAGGACTGCACGACGACAAGCTGCTGGACATCGCTTTCTCTTCGGGAGAGTGGCTGGGGATGGCTTACCAGGTCCAGGACGACCTGCTCGACATAATGAGCAACGAGCAGACGCTTGGCAAGCCTGTGTTCGCCGACGTAAGGGGAGGAAAGAAGAACACGGTCCTCATCCATGCGATGGACAAGTCGTCCGATGATGACAGAAGGTTCCTGAGAGACGTACTTCACAAGAAGGGGCAATTCTCGGACGCAGAGGTCGACAGGGTCAAGGACCTTCTGGTAAGGCATGGCTCGGTGGAGTATGCGAAGGACTTGTCTGCAAGGTATACTCAGAACGGCCTGAAGCTAGTCGAGACTGTTGAGATAGGGAAGACCCGTAGAAAGCTTGTCGAACTATCAGAGTACCTAGTCTCACGAAAATACTGAGACGGACGCCGGCTAGGGTAAGCTGCCGCTGCACGCCTACCTGCCGTGGATTATCTTCGAGGCTGAGACAGGCTTCTTTCCCTTGAACGCCGCCCTAGCAAGCATCCTGTAGTAGCTCTCCTCCTCGAGAAGGGTCGGTGGAGGAGACCAGTGGTCACCTTGATCGTCTTCCTGATAGTTGAAGTAGACTCTGAGTGCGATGTCCTCGAAGCCGGGCCCTCCGGTCCCGTAGTCCTGGTCCCAGTCCACCTGTCCATCCGGGAATTCCTTCTCAAAGCTCTTAAGGAACTCGGGCAGCTTGACCAGCCAGAGCGGGCGGATGCTCGAGACGAGACCATCCCTCCAGTAGATCGAAATAACCACGTCATCAATAGCGCTGCTCGACACCAGCTTCTCGACGCTCTTCTTGTCGGCTCCTACCGACAGGAGCGCCTTCCTCAGTGCCGGTGAACTTGACTGCGCGTCGGAGGTCTTTGGCGCCAATCTTCCGAAGCGCCGAATTACCTCCGATAAATGATTATGCTCTTGGCGATGTGCCAGCTGAAATCTTGCATATTCATATATCACCCTGCCCAAATCGACTTTCGAAGGTGCTTTGCCTTCATCCGGCGACTGGGCGGAGGAACGTGACCCGCGCGCCAGTGATGGCCATAGGTCATCCAGATTCGACGCATCCGCAAACTCTGACTGTGTCTACTGCGTAGGACCCACCGAGAAGAAGACCGCCGAGATACTCTACATGTCCTTGAAGTGGGACTACTACTATTGCTACAAGTGCCGCGGCTGGTTCAAGAGGTACTACGGAGACACCAAGGTGTTTCTTCCGGTCAGGGACGAGATGGAGATCAGAAGCCTCACACAGTCCTACATCGACCAGATGCGGTCGATCTATGAACGCGGATGGTTATACGACAAGCTGGCCGGGTTCTGGCACACGGTAGGCAGGCGGTCGCATAAGACCAATCACGATAGTGCCTGATTACCGTAGAACTCCCAGATCTTCTTTTGCAACTTCCTCACGTATGCTTTCTCGGCCTGCGAAAGTCTGGGATTCTGGCACTTGTCAGCAGGGCGCCTCAGCTCCGGAGGAACGTCGTCCCAGCAGAAGAAACCACCGCCTGGATAGCCCGTGTCCTTTCGTACGACTATCGCCGCGAACCCGGGTGCTCCCTTCCTGGATTCCTCCCTGTCTACCTCTCCCACCATCCCGAGCACGGTCTTCCCGGAACTGCCGCGCGTTAGACCGAAACGCGCCATGAGTTGGCCATAGGTCACGGTCTCTCGTCTCCGAGCAGCCGAGAGTAGTTCCTTTCGCATCTCGTCGACAGACATGATTTCACGTTGGCTCCGGAAACTAAAAACGGTTTCCAGCGACCGATAATTAGTTATCCGGGCTACTGATGAAGCTCGTTCGCACTGCCGTTCGTCGAGATTGGAGGGCACCGTATCGAGTACTTCGTGACCAGAGGAACGAGCAGGAGATACACCTACTTCCGGTTTGGCTCAGACATGAGGCTGGAGGTGGTTATCCCCCGGGGAAGGGCAATCGACGTCCACTCCGCGATAAGGAGCAGGGAGCGCTGGATTCTCAGACGCTTTCAACGGCTCGACGGTGACCCGAAGATATTCGACAGGAATACCGTGATGTACGAGGGAAGAGCACTCTCGCTTATTTTCGAGAAGTCACTGGAGAAGGAGGAGCTGAAGCTCGACTCCCTCGGGGACCAGGTCGTAATCAGAGCGAGTGACGCTTCCCGGATACCTGAGTTAATACGCAGGTGGTTCATTCGTGAGACCTCCAGGTACGTAATCAGGAAACTGGGCGAACTGTCGGCGGGGATTCCTGTAAGGCACAAAAGGGCTGACGTCCGGCAAATGAAGAACTGGGGTTACTGCACCCGGGATGGCAGGCTCTCGTTCAGCTGGCAGCTCATAGCGCTCCCCGAATCCCTCAGGGATTACGTCATCATGCACGAACTCGCGCATCTCACGGAGTTCAATCACTCCGCGGCATTCAAGAGGAGGTTGGCCGAACTGTGCCCCGACTACAGGAAGAGGGAGGAGGCCTTGGACAGGATTCTGCCCGGCAGTCTGGCGGGGTACCTTGACTAATCACGGATGCCTTGACCATCCTCCCACTCGTTGGGTTCTCGTCTTCGTACCCGCGCTACCGTGGCGTGAAACTCCGGTCGGGATTGAACATAATCTTGCAACAATTGCTTAAAGATTTGGGAACGATTTTGGAAACTCGTTATATTATGTAACGGGTCGGGTTAGTTCCAAGACACCCTAATGTCATCGCTGAATCTAGCCGTGAGGAGCCTTCGTCGACGCAGGACAAGGACAATCCTGACGGTCTCAGGAATAGTAATCGGAGTAGCGATGATACTAGTCCTGCTCTCAGTCTCGGCAGGAGCTTCGACGCAGACTAACGGGCTACTCAGGAACGCCCTCGGTGCTCAGATTACTGTGGTCAACGCGACTACCCCCAAATTCCCCGGGTTTACCGGCAACTTCACGAGCTTCAGTTTTACGGGCGGCGGTGCCCCACCTTCCGGATCAAGTGGTTCCGGAGGATTCGCGCAGTTCTTCGGGGGTGGAAGCACG
Organism: Nitrososphaerales archaeon; assembly: GCA_030042335.1. Next base: position 1,961 of record JASHZW010000183.1, on the reverse strand, counting down.
CTGAATGAGTCGTTGATTATCAAAATCAATGCCATCTCAGGAGTATACGCTACCTCTCCCGAGTTAGACACATCAGGTTACGTCGACGGGAACTCCGTTCTACTTGACGGAATCAACGCAAGCACCTATTCCTCGGTTACCAACGGGATCGATATCTCTAGCGGCTCAATGTTCACTTCTTCATCTGCGAGCAACAGCATAATTCTGTCCAGCGATCTTGCCTCCAACCTCGGAGTGTCTGTAGGCTCTACCGTTACTGTGGGTCCGAATTCGACTGGTGGGGCCAGCTACACGGTAACGGGGATCTATACCCCAGCGAACTCCGCCTTCGGCGCCGCTTCCAGGTCGGCGTATATCCCAATCTCAGCAGCCCAAGCAATCAGCGGCGACTCTAATGAAGTGACAGAAATCTACGTGAAGGCGGACAGCCCAAGCCTCGTCAATTCGGTGGCGTCGCTCATAGATTCCGAGATATCTGGCGTCACGGCGAACACCGCCTCATCGATAACCGTGGCCTCCAGTCTGAGCGGTACGCTCAGCACACTCTTCATCGTGATAGGAGTTGTTGCCTTGATCGCAGGAGCCTTCGGCGTAATCAACACAATGATGATGTCGATAAGCGAGCGGACGCGAGAGGTCGGCACTCTCCGCGCCATCGGCGCACAGAAACAGACCGTCATGAAGATTTTCATGAGTGAGGCGTTCATGATAGGCATAATCGGTGCTGTGACAGGCGTGGTCATAGGGTTGATCATCTCTGAGGCGCTCCCCGCAATTACCGGCTCAGGAGCAGCAGGCGCAGCCGGCAGGTTCGCCGGAGCCAAGCTCATAAGCACCCTGAACACTTCGATAACGCCGGAGAACGTCCTTCTGAGCCTTGTCCTCGGTATCATCGTCGGGACCCTAGCCGGGATCTATCCCGCATGGCGCGCATCGAGAATGGACCCAGTGGAGGCGCTAAGACATGTCTGATTTTGCAGTCAAGGCCACGGGACTCGCCAAGAGCTACAATCGCGGGAAGGAGCAGGTTCAGGCCCTCAGAGGAGTAGACGTAGAGGTAAGAAAGGGGGAGACACTTGCGATAGTCGGGAGATCGGGATCGGGGAAGACCACACTGCTGAACCTGATCGCGGGCCTCGACAAGCCTACTGGTGGAAAGATCATGGTCGACGAGACAAACCTGCGCGAGCTCAGCGACCGCGAAATAACCTCCTTCCGGCTGAAGAATGTCGGATTCATCTTCCAGTTCTACAACCTTAATCCGACGCTTTCCGCTACAGAGAACGTAGAAGTGCCCATGTCTTTGGCTGGAGTACCTAGTGCCGAGCGGCGCGAACGGGCCATCGAGCTTCTAATCTCGGTAGGGCTTCAAGCGAGGACGAGCCACACACCGGACCAGATGAGTGGGGGAGAGCAGCAGAGAGTAGCCGTAGCCAGAGCTCTCGCCAACAAGCCACAGATACTCCTTGGCGACGAGCCCACGGGTGACCTCGACTCGAAATCTACCAAGGCCCTGATGGACCTGCTCAGGTCGCTCAGGAAAGACACCGGCATGACCATGGTCTTCGTGACCCATGACCCGCTGGTCGTCTCCCGTTGCGATCGGGCGATTGCGCTCCGGGACGGCAAGCTCGTCCAGGAGCTCTCCAGAAGCGATATCGAGAAAGCAAAAATCGGGACGATGGAGAACGAAGTGCTCGAAGGCGTCTACTGACCCACATCCGTTTCACTCCCTTACCTATGCTTAAATCGGAGCCGACGACCGAAAGCGGGGTCTAGCATGGCTCCGGAGAGGAAATCCAATCGACTCGCGGGTGAAAAGAGCCCCTACCTCCTGCAGCACGCCCACAACCCGGTGGGATGGTACCCGTGGAGTCCGGAAGCGCTCGAGAGGGCCAAGTCTGAGGGCAAACCGATTTTCCTCAGCATAGGTTACTCAACATGCCACTGGTGCCACGTGA
>JASHZW010000182.1 GCA_030042335.1 Nitrososphaerales archaeon | reverse complement strand
CGATACCTGCCTCGACACCGACCCCGAAGTCAGCCGTCGCCTCGGTCAGCGCGAAACGCGCTCGAGAACGCGCTCCTTCGACCACTTGGTCCATACCTATGGGCTGAGCCATGGACACGGTCCCAGTGTCCACCTCCTTGAACCTGCATCTGGGGAAGAAGGCCGAGAAGACTTGCCTCGTGCCAATGGTCTTTGCTGGGTTCCTGGAGCCGACAGCCACCAGGACATCATGCTGAAGAGGGGCCGATATGGTCATGAGTGCGCCAGCGCGCGGTGATTTATAGGTCTGAGAGACAGTGCTCTGCTTGTTGCATACAAGGTCTGGGAGCCTGTCGGCGACGGTGCCGTTCGACCTACAAAAGTCCCTGAGGTTCATAGACGGTGTGGTGCAGATCGCGGGAGAGCAGGACACGTCGGGGGGCGCGCTCACCAAGGCCGTGATGGTCAACGGGCAGACGGTCGCGTTCAGGGTGAGTCCGGAGAAGGACGGGAGAGCAGGTGTCTACTACGAACTGTTCTCGGAGACGCCGCTGACCGATGCAATGACGGAGAGGATCGCAGAACAAATCTCGTTCTACCTCAGCCTCGGGGATGACCTAGCTTCGTTCTACGCCATCGCGGCGAAGGACCCGAAGTTCTACCCGGTCGCGAAGAGTCAGGTCGGCTTGCACCACGTGAAGTCCTGGTCCGTGTTCGAGATAACGTGTTGGGCCCTCCTGTCGCAGCGCTCCCAGATGTCTGTAGCGAAGAGGGCGAAGGATGCGATGACGGACAAGTTTGGAGGAAGCATAGAGTTGGACGGCAGGACGTACAGGGCGTTCCCGGACTACCAGACGCTCAAAGTGGCGAAAGTCTCTGAGATACTAGCCGCCACGAGGAACAGGAGGAACTCAGATCGTATCTCGGCGCTGATGTCTTCAATCGAGGACCTGGACGAGAGGTTTCTCCGCACGGCACTCTACGAGAAGGCAGAGGAGAGGCTGAAGCGGATAAAGGGGATAGGCGATTGGTCGGCGCAGTTCATACTCTTCCGCGGGCTTGGCCGCATCAGGAAGATTCAGCTGAACATGGGACCGGCGGTGAAGATGGTAGAGGAGACCTATGGTCCGGGGTTTGACCCCGAGGAGATCAATCGGCTATATGGTGAATGGTGCGGATACTGGTCCCTTTATCTGCGGGCCAGCGGCATGAAGCCGCGCTAGTTCACGCTTAACTCGTCGAGGAGTTTCTGAACTGCGGCAAGCGGGGTACCGTCCTTCCTCGCAATCTCCTGCTCTGCAGGTGGAGTGGAACGGTACGTGAGCATGCGGGCGCCGAGCCTCTCTTCGTAAGTTGGGACACGTTCGTTCTGGTAGAACACTCCAATAGGTGTATGGTCGCCGAACTCGAACGATTTCATTATCGCCTGCTTAATCTTCTCTTCCATCTCCTCCTCGTCGTCGGTCTTCACGACCCCATCGTACCCTGTCGCGTCGAGCTTGTAGGTCCTGGGCATCGGTCTCCCGGCTGCGTCGAGCAACCCTTCGCCCTGCCAGTACTCCTTCGTCAGGATGTCGTTGTAGGTGGGACAGGGCTGCAGGACGTCCACGAACGCGAATCCCTTATGCTGGACGGCCTTCTTTATGACGTCCTTGAGATGCCTCACGTCGTAGGCATAGCCCCTTGCGACGAAGGTATAGCCGGCGGCAAGCGCGAGCATCAGTGGGTTGATTCCCTGGTTGATGTTCGGAAGAGGGAGTGATTTCGTCTTCATGCCGAGCTTGAGTGTGGGGGAGGCCTGTCCCTTGGTCAGCCCGTAGACTCCGTTGTCGTAGACAATGTAGGTTATGTCAACGTTCCTCCTCCCGGAATTGACGAAGTGGCCCGCCCCTATGCCCATGCCGTCTCCGTCGCCTCCACAGGCGATCACCTCAAGTTTCGGGTTGGAGAGCTTGATGCCCGTCGCGAAGGGCAGGGATCTCCCGTGCAGCGTGTGCACACCGTAGGTGTTGAGGAAGTGGGGGGTCTTCCCGGAGCAGCCGATGCCTGAGACGATTGCCATCCTGTCCGGGTCGATATTCATCTCCGCGAGTGCCATCTGGACGGCACTGAGGATGCCGAAGTCTCCGCACCCGGGGCACCAGTCGTTGTGGAAATCGCTCTTGAGGTCTGTCAGCTTAAGTGCCATTTCTCAATACCATCCTGTTGGGGGCCGAACCTTCCGCGATCTGCTTTACTGCGCCGTAGAGCTCTTCAGACGATATCGGTCTTCCGTTGTACTTGACGATGTATCGTTCCATCGGGACACACGTCATCTCTCTTATCACACCACCCAACTGGCCAGCGTAGTTCATTTCAACGTCTACGATCTGTTGCGCGTGCGAGAGCACGTCCTTGACGTACTCCGTCGGGAATGGCTGTATCAGACGAATCTGGAGGAAGTTCACCGAGATGCCCTCGGCGTTCAGGGTCTGCATAGCATCAAGGATGGCACCCTTGGTCGATCCCCAGCTGACGATTGTGATGCTTGCATCCTTGGGCCCGAAGAAATGGACCTTTTCCTCTAGAGGGATTTCGGTTGCGGCAAGGTCGAGCTTCCTCATCCTCTTCTCCATCATCAAATCCCTGTTCGTCGGGTCTTCGGAGATGTGGCCCTTCTCGTCGTGCTCGTCTCCGGTGTTCCAGTATATCCCGCCCTTCGTGCCTATCACGGGGCGTGGAGAGACCCCGGAAGTTGTGTCTTGGAACCTGTTGTAGTAACCGTCTTCGTGCCCGTGCACTACATCTTTGATTAGCTGTCCCCTTTCAATCTTCGCTAGCGAAGGGTCGAACATCTTGTAGGTCATGTCCGAGTTCGCCATCGCCTTGTCGACCATGTGGATGACCGGTAGCTGATATCGCTCTGCATAGTTGAACGACTTCGGGACGTCGTAGAACATCTCCTCGAGGTCACCACTGGCCAGCACCATCCGTGGGAAGTCCCCGTGGCCGGTATGAAGCGCGAACCGGAGGTCGCCCTGCTCGTGCCTCGTCGGCAGACCGGTACTGGGCCCTGCTCTCTGGTAGAGTGTGACCACGAGCGGGACTTCGTTGATGCCGGACCACCCGATGCCTTCCGCCATGAGCGAGAAGCCAGGGCCCGATGTGGAGGTCGAGGCTCTCGTCCCTGTGAGCGCGCCTCCCACGGCCATCGTCACTGCGGCTATCTCGTCCTCTGTCTGTACGACCGCCACAGCACCCTTCATCGAAGTGACCTCGTCGTTGATAACCGTCTCGAGATCAATGTTCTCATGCGCCTCAAGATACTCGCTCTCGTCGCTTGCCGGTGTAATTGGGTAGTACGTCTGCAGCCTGCAGCCCGAAAGGATTTTCGCTATGCCGACCGTTGCGCTCCCCCTCAGCAGGATCCTTTTCTCGGTCGTGTGGACGGGCTCGAGCTTGTATCCGAATCCGCCGTTGTATTTCTGCTCTACGTATGTGTAGGTAGCGGCGATTGCAGTGGCGTTCATCTCGGCGGCCTTCGGTTTTGCCCTGAACTGCTTCCTGATAGCCTCGTTCACCTCTTCCTGGGGATAGTCCAGCAACGCGAAGGAAGCGGCGACAGCCATCACATTGGTCATCTTTGTGAGCGAGCTGAGGGAGGTCTCTCCCACTTGGTCGCCGACCTTCTTCAGGAGCTCAACATACGGAATCGAGTAGACATGCACACCATTCCTCCTCGCCACCTCGAGGACCCCGTTGACCGTATGTGGAAGGCCATTGGCATCGAGCTTGGAGTAAAGACGCTTCTGCACGTTGGTCTCGATTGTGGGGATGTTGTCGATGGTGTTACCACCCACAGAAGGGTCGTAGATTATGGCTCCGTCCTTTTGGACCTCCCAGGCGTGCCTGACGGCGGTCTCGTCGTCGAACGTGGCGAGCATGTCGACCCTGTCGACGTGAGACCTGACGATGTCCTTGCTCAACCTCACCCTGAAGTAGCTGTGCTCGCCCTTGATGTTTGAGTAGTATTCTCTGTTACCATATACTTGGAGGCCTCCTTGGGCCGCTGCCTTAGCGAAGATGTTCGCCGAGGTATCGACCCCGCTGCCTTGGGCGCCACCAATCATCCAAGAAAAATCATCTGCCAAGTGAGCTTAACCTGAAAATCAGGCTCCCGTTACAATAATAAGCATATTGTATATATAGTATATAGATATAAATACCATCGTGAGCGAACTAAGAAAGGTCCAGAAGGTTGGATACT
>JASHZW010000181.1 GCA_030042335.1 Nitrososphaerales archaeon | reverse complement strand
CCTACACGATATGCGTCGAGAACTACGGTAGCTATACCTTCTCCCACTGGGACGACGGGCTGACCAACCCCTGCAGGACCTTCCAGTTAGACCAGAACCGCACCTTCACGGCCACCTACAACAGCTGACACCGCTGACCGGCCGCTTCGGAAGTCTCCCTACGTAAGATGCTTACATAAGCATCTACCGTAACCATTTTTATGGTCGGTACCTTCGTCGCAGCAAGTAATGTAGATGTTCCCATGAGAATTACAGAGAAAAATTATGTATATTCTGATTCTGTTATCTTTGCTGAGAATTGATAAGTCAAAGAACAAGGGGATGGGACTCCAGCAAGTCTTACAAGACAGCACTGTAGCAATGAGACAGCTTGCCAAGACTTAGGGTCCTAATGGCCCTTGGGAGTGCGTCTCTACTTGCTTCTGCAATCTTGATTGTGCTCGCGCTCAGTGGTAGGGCTCTCGTTCTCTCAAGCTCCACAACGACCACGACTGGAACCATCACAGAGACGCTCAACGGAGTTGCGACGACCATTACGAATGAACCGATGACAGTGGGAAGGGGATCGGTTCTGCCCACCTCAACTTTCTGGGTTCTTGCGGGCTTGTTCATGCTGGTTGGCTTTGTGACTCTTGCCGTGGCACGGTATCGGACCACTGCCAAGACAATCATCCGTCAGTGGAGCAGAACCGCGTTCCCACGCTCAAACCTTATATACTGATATTCAAAGTCGGCCCTTCGTAAGAGGTAGTTATCTGAATGGCAAACAAACCACACCTGAACCTCATCGTTACTGGCCACGTAGACCACGGCAAGTCCACCAGCATGGGTCATTTCCTGTTTGACCTCGGGGCGGTCGACCAGAGGACGATCGATGAGTTTGCGAAGGAGTCCGAAAAGACAGGAGCAGGTGATAGTTTCAAGTACGCTTGGGTTCTGGACCAGTTGAAGGACGAGAGGGAGAGAGGAGTCACCATCGACCTCGCGTTCCAGAGGTTCGAGACTCCAAAATACTTCTACACGCTGATCGATGCACCCGGCCACCGGGATTTCATCAAGAACATGATCACGGGTGCGTCCGAGGCAGACGCCGCGGTCCTCATAGTCTCCGCCAAGACCGGAGAGGGGGAGACCGCGTTAGGGCCCGGAGGCCAGGCGAGGGAGCATGCTTTCCTGCTGAAGACGCTCGGCGTCAACCAGATCGTCGTCGGCATCAACAAGATGGACGACCAGACGGTCAAGTACCAGGAGCAGATGTACAACAACGCCAAGATGGACGTCGAGAACCTCCTGAAGGCCTCCGGTTACAACGTAACCAAGATACGCTTCATCCCTATCTCCGGCTGGACAGGCGAGAACCTCGTCAAGCCATCGACCAATATGCCCTGGTACAAGGGGCCAACCCTCCTCCAGGCGCTCGACGAGTTCGTAGAGCCACCGAAGCCGATTGACAAGCCGCTCAGGCTGCCCGTCCAGGACGTCTACACGATACAGGGTGTCGGGACCGTCCCGGTCGGTAGGATAGAAACCGGCAAGATGAAGGTCGGCGACGCCGTCGTAATCATGCCAGAGGGCTTGCCTGCTGAGGTCAAGTCCATAGAGACGCATCACACCCCGATGCAGGAGGCGTTCGCGGGCGACAACATCGGGTTCAACCTGAGGGGCGTTTCTAAGACTGACTTCCACCGTGGAAGCGTCCTCGGTCCAGCCAGCAGCCCCCCGAGCATCGCGAAGGAGTTCCTCGCGCAGATTATCGTGGTGTACCACCCGACGGCAATCGCGGCTGGCTACACGCCGGTCCTGCACGCTCACACCGCCCAGGTCGCGGCGACCATCTCAGAGATAGTCGCAAAGATCGACCCGAGGACGGGCCAGCCCACTGAGGAGAAGCCAAAGACCATCAAGACCGGAGACTCGGCGATCGTAAAGATCACCCCTCTGCGTCCTGTCGTCCTCGAGACCTTCAAGGACTTCCCTGAGCTCGGCAGGTTCGCTTTGAGAGACAGCGGATCCACGGTCGCGGCAGGAATCGTGCGGGAGATCACAGTCAAGGGCCAAGTCGAGTAGGCGGCCGCCAAGGCGTAGGCTGCCCTCTTCTCCGTTTTTCCATCCTCCTGCTGTTTCTTAGTCCAGTGTGAGCGAGGCCTCACGCGAACATCCCGTCGTTCTTCCTTCTTGCCTCACTCCTGCCTCAAAAGATATCAGGGAAGGCCTAGCTCGTCGGCGTCGTATGGGTACGAAGACGCGGTGCGAATGGGCCTCGCCCGGCGACCCCCTGGTAATCGCCTACCACGACGAGGAGTGGGGCGTCCCCGTCCACGACGACAGGAAGCTCTTCGAATTCCTAGTCTTGGAGGGTGCACAGGCGGGACTTAGCTGGACCACGATCCTGAAGAAGCGCGAGAACTACAGAAAGGGATTTGGAGGCTTCGACCCGACAAAAGTTGCCGGATACGACCAGGGCATGGTGAAGCGGCTTCTGTCCGACCCCGGAATCATCAGGAACGCTCTGAAGGTGCATTCTGCTGTCGAAAATGCGAAGGCCTGCTTGCTGGTCCAAAAAGAATTCGGCAGCCTCGACTCGTACCTATGGTCTTTCGTCCGGGGCGAACCCATCGTCAATCACTGGGACACGATTGGCGATGTCCCAGCCACCAGTATGGAATCGAAGGCTATGAGCAAGGACCTCCTGAACCGTGGATTCCGATTCGTGGGTCCTACCATCTGTTACGCCTTCATGCAGGCGACGGGGATGGTGAACGACCACGTCACACGCTGCTTCCGCTACGAAGAGCTGCTCCATTAGAGCGGCTCTCCGCCTCGGGCCGGAAAACCCTGTACCTACGCCTTGCGCATGTACATCCGCAGCGTCAGCGGGGCGAACACGAGCACGACGGCTACCGACCCGACGAGGGACAGCCAGAAGTCGTTCCCTATTGTGCCCTGGTTGAACAGCTGCCGCACGGCGCTCACGATGTAGGTCAGCGGGTTGATGTTGACGAAGTCCTGCAGCCACCAGGGCAGGGTGCTTGTGGGGACGAAGGCGCCCGAGAGGAATCCGAGCGGGAACAGGATCGCGGCGGAGATTCCCTGGACCGCCTGGGCGGTTTTCATGAGCACGCCGAGCAGGGCGAATATCCAGCCGATGCACCAGGCGGCGAAGACCACGAGGAACCCTCCCATGACCGCACCTTCCCAGCTCGCCCACCGGAAACCTAGAAGGAATCCCATCGCGAAGGTGATCGTCGTGGCTATCGAGTAGCGGACCAGATCCGCCAGAAGGGGACCCGTCAGCGCAGCCATGCGCGCGATGGGCATGGACTTGAAGCGGTAGAAGACTCCCTTCTCCATGTCCTCCCGGAGCTGCACCCCCGTGGCCATCGAGGCAGTAAGCGCGGTCTGCGCCAGTATTCCGGGTATGATTATGGGCAGGTAACCCGACACACTTCCCGATATCGCACCTCCGAAGAGGAACGCGAACATCAGCGTGAAGAGGATGGGCTGTATCGTCACATCGAAGAGTTGCTGTGGTGTCCGTCGGATCAGCAGCAGAGTCCGGTAGGCCATCGTCAGCGTGTTGCTGAGTGCCATCCGGATTCCCACGCGGTTCTTCAGCTTCCGCTCGAAACCCGGGATTATCTGCGAGGTCAAGATTCCTCGTCCTCCTCGGCGACCTTACCTTCACCCGTCAACGCCAGGAAGACCTCGTCCAGCGTGGGTTCGCGGACACTGACCTCTGCAAGGTGAACATTCGCCTGCCGGAGAGCGACCAGCAGGTCGGTCACACGGTCGGGGTCTGCCATTGGCGCGGTGACGAGACCGGGTTGAGGCGATGACGCCTTGGCATTGAGTATCGTCTGCGTGATGCGTACCGCCTCGTCCGCGTCTCCGTCTTCAGCTAGTCGCAGGTGCAGCGTGGCCTTCCCGATCGTCGCCTTCAGTTCACGTGGTGTACCCTCGGCCACGACATGTCCGTGGTCGATCACCGCTATCCTGTCCGCGAGCTGGTCTGCCTCCTCGAGGTACTGGGTAGTAAGCAGAATCGTAGATCCGCTGGACACGAGCCGTCGGATGGAATCCCACATCTGCATCCTCGTGCGGGGGTCGAGCCCTGTCGTCGGCTCGTCCAGAAAGATCAGCGGTGCCTGGATTATGAGCCCAGATGCAAGGTCCAACCGTCGGCGCATGCCTCCGGAGAACTTGTCGAGGGTCCTCTTGGCGGCATCCTCG
>JASHZW010000180.1 GCA_030042335.1 Nitrososphaerales archaeon | reverse complement strand
TGATAGCCCTCGAATGATTTCGAGGTTCTGGTATGGCTGCTCCGACGCGTCGTGACTTCACTCGCCTTGCCATAGCCATTGTCCTAGCCGGGGTGGTGATTAGCGCTGGCATCTTTGCCTCGTCCTATCGTGGAACTGCGACAACCGTGACTCAAATCTCGACGACAACTCGAACCTTTACGGTTACTACCAGCGTCTTTCGAGCGAACTCTACATCCATAACCGCCAATTCAATATCCATATCGACAGTCGGGTCTGAGACGTTCGTAAGTTTCGATACCACTCTCGCTGGTTGCTGCAACAAGACTGAAGGGGCTGCATTGGACTATCCAATATCCATCAGTTACGGTGGCTCGTGGATTCTTCATTACTGGGTGCAGAATTTCTCGGGACCCCTAAATACTATCGAGGGAAATCTGAACGGTTCAGGAAGTTCAAGCATATGGATAACTTTCAATGTGGCGGGCGTCGCCCAATACACGCTGTGCGCAAGTGCAACAACGCTACCTGATGACTCTTCTCAGTATAGTCCTCTCAGACTGAGTCTGTTCTACCAGAACGAGAACACCACTGTTTCTAACCCAACGGTGGAAGTTTGTGGAACCATGGCCGTATGACCTAAGGCCGTCTCGCTCAAAGGCCATTGTATTCGATGCGGCACTAAGATTCCATACAACGCCGACAAGCCGCTTTGCCCTGCTCACTGGAAGCAATGGAGCAAGTCTCACAACTAAAGGTATGAGGAGAAAGTCCCGCCATTCGTGCGGGAGGAGCCACAACTAGCATCACCTTGCTGCTTTGTAGAGATTGCCGGGCAAAGCCGGGACAGTCTCCTTAACGAAGCCTCACGGCTAATCGAGTCATGCTTGCAGCCCTTCCTCAGAAATAATTCCTTACCAGTGCCCTTCCGCTGATAATAGATTTGTCCGAAAGGCCGGTCACGTGTGAAGTTCAGGCCAGCGTTAGCTGCGTGTTATCTTCATTGATCTTTGTCTTCGCCCTGATTTTAGGTCTTGACTTGGGGAAGGGGATACCTGTAGTTGCGGGTATAGCGCCGTTCTTAACAGGCCTTGGGCCCGGATTGGATGACGCGGGAAACTGTCTACCCTGAGTAACACTAGACTGAATTCAAAACCACATGACTTAAGACAAATGAACATCGTGAACGCGAAAAACGATAAATTGGCAGCCGGAACATCCGATGCCAGATTATGTTATACGGCATCACTCTGCCCGAGGGCGGCCCACAGGCTCGCCCCGAGCCCATCAAGCGCATCGCCATGAAGGCGGAGGAGCTAGGGTTCTACGCCCTGGAGATGGGCGATCACATCGTTATCCCGGAGTCGATCCACTCCGCCTATCCCTACACCCCGGACGGGAGGGTCCCCGACTGGCAGGGCTGGAACGAGCAGGTCACGACCCTCTCGTTCCTGGCCGGCATGACCTCGCGGATACGCGTCATAACGGCGGTCCTCATCCTTCCATACCGGAACCCATTGCTCGCGTCGAAGATGCTCGCGACCCTCGACTCTCTCTCGGGAGGGAGGCTGATAGTGGGGATGGGTATAGGTTGGATGGAGGAGGAGTTCGAGGCTCTCGACGCGCCTCCATTCTCAGAGAGAGGCCGCGTGGCCGACGAGTACATCCGGCTCTTCAAGGCCATGTGGACGAAGGACACGCCATCCTTCCACGGGGACTACTTCGACGTCGGCGCGGTCAAGTTCCTGCCCAAGCCCGCCCAGAGGCCTCATCCGCCGATATGGGTAGGCGGCGAGAGTCCTGCCGCTATGAGGAGAGCCGCTATCGAAGGCGACGTCTGGTACCCGATAGGCTCCAACCCGACCTACCCTCTCAGGACACCCGACCAGCTACGGACTGCGGTCGATAGACTTCGGATGGTCTCGAAGCAGCTGGGAAGGAAGCGCAAACTCGGTGTGTCCTTCGTCTCTCCTCGCTTCCAGATCCAGCAGGAAGATACTCCCGAGCTTTTCGTCGGAACAGCCAAGAAGATAGTGTCCGACATTCGCGAGTGCGAGAAGATCGGCGTCTCCTACGTGAGCTTCGACCTTACAGGCCCGACCCTCGAGGAGACGCTCTCCAGGATGACCTCGTTCTCCAAGAAGATGATCCGGCGTAGCTAATCGCAGGGTCACACGAGCCCACTCTCGGTCATTCTGGTCCTGACCTCGGGACCGCGGAGGTCCGGACGCGACGCCATCACAAAGTCCCCGCTCCTCCTCAGGTACAGGACCTTCTGGCTGAAGTGTCTGACCGTCTCACCTCCGATGTCAACCTCTGCGTCGCTACCTTCGACCGTCACTGCGGAGACCCTGTTCAGGGCGATGACCGCCCTGTCTCTCTGGTAGGCATCACGCGCCAGCCTGTTCAGGTAGGCGCCGAGCAGGGTCTGACGCCTCCCCACCATCCTGCTCCCGGGGTACTCCAGCGTGAAGTTCTTGGTAAGCGTGTCCACCACAACGAGCTTGCAGTTGGCGGGTCCCTCGTCGCTCCTCAGCCTAACGATCGCCTCCAGCTGTCGTGCCGTCGTCTCCGCCCTGATCGAATAGATGGCCGCGAGAGCCTTCTGGGCGTCCACGCCTCTGCCAGCGGAGATCGAGGCGACCCTCTCCGGCCTGAACTGTCCCTCGGTGTCTACGAAAGTACAGGAGAACCCGAGTGACGCCACGGTGACCCCCGTCTGCACGGCGAGCTGTGTCTTCCCGCTGTTGCTGGCGCCGTAGACCTCGACGATCTCTCCCGTCTTGAACCCCCCATCCAGCAGGGCATCCAGGGTCTCAGAACCTGAGGAGAAGATGGTCCTCTTCCCGTCGAGTTCGAGGGCTCGCCGCAACGTCATCGTGCGGTCCTTGCTGGTGAGCGGAAAGTCGGACACGGCCCTCGCTGGCGTCCTCGGAGGCTTCACCTGTGTTAAAGCCTTGGCTGATTCCTCTCGCTACTATCCTCTCGCTATGCTTCATAACACTCCGAGATACCCTTTTATCTCCCAGCAAATCCCCGGGAGAAATGTCAAAGTGAACTCAACACCACAGCCTTCAAAGAAACCGTTGAGTGTTCTTCAAAAGTCCGTAAGCAAGTCTGCTTCCATCAGGCTGAAGAACGAGATTGAGTACAGGGGCAAGGTATCGAACGTCGACCCCTACATGAACGTGATACTTACTGACGCCGAGGAGTACGAGAACGGTAAGCTATCGGCCAACTACGGCAAGGTCGTGATTAGGGGGAACAACGTCCTGTACATCAGGCTGGACGCTTCCCTCTGAACGTGAACGAATTGGCAAGATCCCTGCACGTAGAATCTCTGAACGAGTGCGTCTCCGACCTTGAGGTCGAGATAGTCGAGAGGAAGGGCATAGGTCACCCCGACAGCATCATCGACGGGGCGTGCGAAGCGGTCTCGGTCGCCTTGTCTAACTACTACCTCGAGAACTTCGACGCCATCCTCCACCACAACGTCGACAAGGGCCTGCTGGTCGGTGGAAAGTCGAAGCCCGTCTTCGGTGGCGGCAAGGTGATCGACCCGATCTACATTCTCGTAGCCGGGAGGGCCACGGACGTGGTACCCTTCAAGGGCAAGAACGTCAAGGTCCCGGTCGAGGAAATATCGAAGAAGGCGATAGCGGATTACATCAGAAGGACGATGCGCTTCCTCGACCCTGAAAAGCACGTGCGCCTGGAGACGATGATCCGCCAGGGTTCTGTCGACCTGATAGACGTGTTCCTCAGGACCAAGGAGATGCCCGTCGCGAACGACACCTCTGTGGGCGTCGGTTTCGCCCCCCTCTCTCCCACGGAGCAGGCAGTGATGGACGTCGAGCAGCTCCTCAACTCTGCGAAGTTCAAGAAGAAGTATCCGGAGGTCGGGGAAGACGTCAAGGTGATGGGGCTCCGCGTCAAGAAGAAGCTCAGCATCACTGTCGCGGCGGCCATGGTGAGCGGGAAGATCCCCGACGCCTCGCACTACGAGAGCGTAATCGGCGAGGTAAGGAACCACGTCCAGGACCTCCTCTCCAAGACCCCCTACGAGACGACGCTCAAGCTCAACAGCGGCGACGACCCCAAGAGGGGCAGCTACTATCTCACGGTAACCGGCACCTCCGCCGAGCAGGGTGACGACGGCAACACGGGCAGGGGCAACAGGGTCAACGGCCTCATCTCCCCCATGAGACAGTACTCGATGGAGGCGACCGCAGGCAAGAACCCGGTCAACCACACGGGCAAGCTCTTCAACGCACTTGCGATACTCGCCGCGGAAAGGATATGCAAAGAGGTCCCCGGTGTGAGGGAAGCCTACGTCAGGATACTCAGCAGGATAGGCAGCCCAATAGACCAGCCGCAGATAGCCAGCGCGGCCGTGGTCCTCGAGAAGGGCAGGTCGTTCTCCAAGTCTCTGTCGGAGATAGAATCGGTCCTCGACGACTCGCTCGCGGAGATAAGGAAGGTAACGGGCCTGATCCTCAAAGGGAAGATAGTGCTCTTCTAGGCCTTTTCGTCCGCGCCACGGATGTCCTCCATAGTGGCCTCCAGGTCCGCGTCGATGTCGTAGGCCCTCGAGAAGAACTTCAGTACCGTATCAACGTCGTGCTCGAGCAGCTCCTTCGCGTTCGGGTGGGTCGGGGCTACCCACTGCGGCCAGTCAATGAGCCAGACCCTCGCGCCATCGGTGAGGATGTTGTACTCGCTCAAGTCCCCGTTGATCATCTTCGCGAGCCTATAGGCGTCCCTTACGGT
>JASHZW010000179.1 GCA_030042335.1 Nitrososphaerales archaeon | reverse complement strand
AGCCCGTGGGTCGATCGGGCCACGCTCGCCGACGTGGCGGCGCTCGTCTTCTTCCTCGGGCTCACGATCTCGAACATCCCGGGCGCCCGCCTCGCGGCCACGATCCCGCTCGTCCTCGGGTTCGCCGTCCTCATCCTGGGGATCACCCTTGGCATCGCGCTCGCCCTTCCCCGCCGACCACCGCAGCCCGGGACCGGGAAGCCTCCGCGGCCGATCGGCCTCGTGTTCCTGGTCGCACTCGTAGTCGGCTACGGCGTCGGACGGGTGGTGGCGCTGCCCGCGACCGACCTGCTCACCGCGAGCCTCTACCTGCTGCTCGCGCTCGTCGGGTTCAACTTGAGGCTATCGTGGCCGGCCCTCCGCTCGACGCCGGCGGTGCTCGGCGCCGCCATCGGTGGAGCGCTTGTCGCCGCTCCCCTCTTCGCGTTCGCCACCGGCATCTCCCTCCGCGTCTCGCTCGCGACGAGCCTGGGCTTCGGGTGGTACAGCCTCGCCGGGCCGCTCGTCACGACGACCGTGGGGCCGATCGCGGGACTCGTCGCGTTCCTGACGAACTTCCTCCGAGAGAACCTGACGATGGTGACGGCACCCTGGATCGGCCGCCGCGTCCGGGCCGAGGGGCTCACCGCGATGGGCGGGGCCACGGCGATGGACTCGACGCTCTACTTCGTGACCGCGTACGGGGACGCGGACGCGGGGTCGCTCGCCCTGGCGAGTGGCCTCGTGCTGACCGTGCTCGCGGGGGTCCTCCTCCCGTTGCTGGTCGCCCCAGGGGCGTGACCATTATCCCCGTCCACGCCTCGGCCGGACCTCGCCACGGGCTCGTAGTCCAGCGGTGAAGACGTCGCTCTCACACAGCGAAGACCGCCGGTTCGAATCCGGCCGAGCCCATCCGACACGGATCCGGCCCAATTCGGCCCCCTCATCGCTCCGGCGCCCTGCTCCGGCGTCCACCCGGACCTCGAACGGCTCGATCGGCTCTTCGCTCTGCGTCTCGTTTCGGAACCTCTCCCCACCTCCGAACCCAAGACGGATCGACCACAGCGAACTCCTTCCCGCGGGCCGGCATGGACCGGCCCGCACGCTCTTTTGGGCTCACCAACGGTCACGAAGGCAGGTCCAAACCGTAAAGTGAGCCTCAAAGGGGCGGTGGTTTGCTCCGTTAGCAAGGTCACTAAGTCTGGGCCGCAGCGCCGGTTTGTACTGAGAGGAGCGCCGCCTCGCCACCCGTGAAAGTGCCCAGCGGTGTTCGGCACGTGTCTTGGTCAAACTCCATCCAAGCCCACATCGATGGGCGGTCGCCGAGACGACACTCGGGTATCTGTGGATGCAGACCCGCGCGGCAAAGACTGGCGACTCCGCGGACCAGGCCTACGGGTTAAGCCAGGCTGTGAAGGACAGGGCCATCGCCATCGACATCCAGATGGGGTTGACCGCCCGGAAGATCCCGCGCAGACACGACATCCACCCAAAGCGATTGGCCCAGGTCCGCGCCTTCTTGAAGCCCGCCTGATCGACTGTGACTCTGTAACCGACGCGCGAGCTCTACGCGCGCGCGACTGCACAGCGAAAGGAACGCGGCTTCAATCCCATACGAGCCCATGTCGAGAACTCCCTCCATACGCGCTTAGCTCACCACCTTGATGAGAAACCCCGATTTTGGAGCAGGCTCGAACCGTTGAGCTGGGATTGGCGTCGGTGACCAACGGTACCTTCCTCGCACGGCCAGGGACGAATGGAGCAACATACACCACACGATAGACCCGTCAAAGGCCACTTGAAGGGGACAGCATCTGTCGGAATCTGCGATGAAAGGCTCACACGAGGGGGGTGCTCGGGGCCCGGTGAGACACGAGGCGCCGATGGCTACTACGCGCTTGGTGACCACGACGATCCCGCCTGTTCCTAATGTTCCACTTGTAGGGACGCAGCCTCAGTTACTGAAGCTCCAAACCACCTGTGTTGAGGTCTTCCGTCGAGCCGACGTAAAGCGTGCTAACGCGCTGATCAGCGAAATCCTCGGAACGCCAGCCAAGGGAGACGGGCGGTGGGGCGCTCACAATCTAACGACATATCGTTGGGAGATCAAGGATCGATCCCGAGTTCTTGAACGAACCAAGAAGTCTGGACCCGCCGACGTTTGGAAGTTTCCTGCAGATTCGCTGGACGCGGGGATCGACTCGATTTCCCTCACCGGGAGGGAGACAGTCGGTGTGCCATTCTACATCCTGACCTTGAATGTCCACTACACCGCCTCCTACTGGTCTGGCCTGAAACCTTCGGAGTTGGGGGCGAAACTTCCTCGAGTGACTCATCCGATCAGGATCTTCCTTGAGAGCCTCGGAGGGCTCGTGGCGGAGGGCGGGGGGATATCGCCTCGGATACCCTGCGTCACATGGGCAGGTGTTGCCACCACTCAAGATGTGCTCAACAGTATCGTCGCGGCCGCCGAGACGGAGCCCCGTACTGTGTTGCTGTGGGAGCGTAGGGACGCGGCCTTCTTTGGTGATATTCCGCCCGCCGTTCCTGAGGCGTTTCCCTTCCGCCTCGAGCGCGACTATCGCATAATCCAGCGCCGATCAATTCTCCAGCTCGCGGGAAACGTAATCGCGTTATTCGGGCTTTCCGACCAGTTCGGCTTTCTGGGCCAGACGAGCCCGTACTGCCTTACTGTAAGCTCAACTCCGGACCTGCTCCTGAGTCGACCCGCAGCTCTTTCAGAGAGTCTTTCGTTGCCAAGCCCATATCCCGATTTTATCTGGAACGGGGCTTCGTCGCTCGTCACCATCATTGCGCTTCACATCTGGCTTCGGGCTCTGGCCATCGACATCAACCGTCTCGAAGCCTCAGCATCCGGTTCTAGGCACCCCATCGCTGAGTCCTCGACTGCAGACGAGGCCGAGAGCCTGGCGAAGTTGACAACAGTTGCAATCGATTCAGCCACAATCGCATCTGACCTTGGCCTCGTAGAGCGCTCGTTCGTGGGTTCACTCAAGGTTTGGGCCGAGGGCACCTTCGAGCGAACCCGCGAGATTCCTGGCCATGGTGAGGGCGTTCTTGGAGCACTCGCCCAGGACACCTTGAACCTGCTCACTGACCAGAAGGCAAAGATCACCGGAATCAGGGACGAGGCCACCCTACTTGTCCAGTACTCGTCGGATCGAATCTCGCTGGAGTCGAACAAAGCTCTAGGTGCTCTTACGGCTAAGGTCGCCCTCTACGGACGGCTCACTGTTTGGCTGACCGGAACATTGGTCGCCCTTACCACGATCCTCGCCGTTCTGACGTACTACCTCCTGACTCGCTAGTGCCATGTAACCGATTTGTGCGATAATATATCTATTCGGACTTCTTCCCGCCGCTCGTGCGTGTCGCCGCCCCCGTCGTCCTCGCTCCCACCGAGCGGACGGAGCTCCAACACTGGGCTCGGGGTCACGCGGTCCCGTACCGGCAGGTGCTCCGCGCCCGCATCGTCCTCGCCGCCGCCCAAGGGCGCTC
>JASHZW010000178.1 GCA_030042335.1 Nitrososphaerales archaeon | reverse complement strand
CCGAGTTCCGTATATATTAATTATTGAGGGTTTTATTCGCACTGCTCGGAAATTCTTCAGGTTCATATCGAGTTTTCGGCCCATGACACGCCGACAAACACTTAAGAAATGCCCGGCGAGCCGGAAAATTAGCTGACGTTATGCAAGTAAAGATTCTTGGAGCCGCCCGCCAGGTTGGCAGGTCGGGCTTTCTGGTCTCGCACGGAGACACGAACATCCTGCTCGACTACGGCGCGATGACGACGAAGGAACCCGGGTTCCCGGTCCATGTCCAGCCGAGGAGCGTACAGGGACTGATACTGAGCCATGCGCATCTCGACCACACCGGTGCCGCGCCCGTCTTCTTCATCGGAGGAGACAAGGTGAAGATGCACGCCACTCCGGTGACGCAGGAGCTATCGAACCTGCTCATCAACGACTTCATCAAGATATCAGGTCCGTACCTTCCCTTCGAGTATCTCGACCTGCTCGCCATGAACAAGAGCACCGTAGTCCACGGGTACAGACAGACGTTCGAGATAGGCGACATGACGATAAACTTCTTCGACGCCGGGCACATTCCCGGCTCATGCATCGTCTCCGTCGAGGCAGGCTCGAAGCGGTTGCTGTACACGGGGGACATCAACGGGGCCGAGACCGAGCTGCTCAATGCGTCATGGAAGGACCTCGGAGAGGCAGACATGGTCATCACGGAGAGCACCTACGCGACGGCGGACCATCCCCACAGGAACGAGGTCGAGCAGGCCTTCGTCGACCATGCCAACGCAGTCGTCGAGAGGGGCGGCGTCCTGCTGGCGCCGGCGTTCTCGGTGGGAAGGGTGCAGGAGCTCGCCATGACACTCCACAGGCACGGCTTCAAGCACCAGATAGGGATGGACGGGATGGCGCTGAAGGTCAACGAGGTGCTGCTACGGTACCAGGAATTCATCCGCGACCCGGCGCTCTTCAGGCGGACACTGGAGAGGACGGAGCAGATTACCGGGTGGTCGCAGAGGCGCAAATTCATACAGAAACCCGGCGTGATAATCGCGCCTGCGGGAATGCTGGTGGGGGGCGCATCAGTCTTCTACAACGAGCACCTTTCGCAGAAAGAGAAGAACTCGATCGCGCTGGTAAGCTTCCAGGTCCCTGGCACGGCTGGCAGGACCCTCCTCGATAGGGGTCTCACGCTCCTCAACGGCAAGCCGACGAAGGTCAAGGCCGAGGTCAAGAAGTTCGACTTTTCGTCACACAGTGGGAAGAGCACCCTGCTTTCGGACCTGAAGGGCGTCAAGGGGACCCCCAAATTCATGACGGTCCACGGTGAAGAGGAGAGCTGTGTCAGCCTCGCGGAGGAGCTCACGTCCGAGCTCGGCGCTGAGGCCTTCGCGCCGAGGGTCGGCGAAGTATACGAGGTCTGACCTCATTTGGCAGAGGAAGCGTCTCGCAGACCGTTTCCGGCGAAGAGCGCCATCCTCACCCTAGCGTTCGTGCTCGTGATACAGGTCTCCGCACTCGCGTTCACCTACTTCATCGCTCCTATCACGGTCTCCACGGGTTACAGCTATTCACCCGGTGGCGCCTCCGCCGCAGGCTCCGCGACAAGTGCCCTGATCCTTGTGGCAGGTGCGTTCATGACCACGCTGGTCGCTGTTTGGCTCATCAAGAAGAACCGAGGGAACGTCTTCACCTGGCTCATCTTCACCTTCACGAGCCTCGCGCTCTTCCTGATGACGCTGCTGACGACGAGCACTGTCGCCGCCTATTTTGTGGCCCCCCTTCCCTCCCTCGTCCTGTCGGTGGCCCTGTCTGCAGGAGTTACCGTAGCCTTTGCGTTCATCACCCGCGTCCCCAAGCTCTATGTCGCCGCCCCGATCATCACGGGACTCCTGTCGGCAGAGGTGGGAAGCGTCTTCGCATCCACGATCCCCGTCCTGACCGCCCTGCTCCTGGCGGGGGCCTTCTCCGTCTACGACATCTACGCGGTCTTCAGGGGCCCCCTCAAGCAGCTGGTGACCATCGCGCCGGCGCAGGCCCTTACTGCCGTCACTTCGAGGGTGGGGGAGTTCACGCTCGGGACGGGGGACACGATATTCTACTCGATGCTTCCCGCGATAGCGTTCCTGCAGGGCGTCTCTGCGACCGCGCAGTACAACGTCCCTCTGGCCCTTGCCACGATGGCCGCCATAGACGTGGGGGTGGTGATAACGCTCTTCCTGCTCTCGCGCTCGAGGATGCTGCCGGGCCTCCCCATACCCATGGCCCTTGGTCTGACGACCCTTCTGATACTGATGTTCGCCTAGTACTCGACGATGGGGGTCTTGGTGCCCTTTGTGAAGGTCTCGATCTCTGATTCGGTGGTAACGAAGGTGTAGAGCTGGTTCTTGGTCCTGAGCTTGATCTTCGCGGCCTCTCCCTCCCCTCCCTTCACCACGCGTATCTCGGTCGCGGACGGCAAGAGCTTCTGGAACTCTTCCTTGCTCTTGATCTCTTTGGGCATCGGGCCACCTCGTAGGCAGGATGGATTTAACGGTTCAGGACTCCCGGAGGCGCGCGTCAGGAGGCCTACCCAAGGCCGGCGAACCTCAAGAGGGAGGGTCCGGACTTGAAGTCCCTCGAGCATGAACGCACGAACGACCGGTAGCGCTCGTGCCTCAGGGCTCGCTCCGCGGCCATGGCATCCCTCACGGCTCTGTGCTGGCGAGCCCTGCCGAGGTACTCGATCATCGTGTCGCTGTCTCTTATCTCGCCAAGGACGTCCTGCCAGGACCGCAGCACCTCTCCCGCTCGCGCGGAACCCCGCGTCGAAGGGAGAAGCTCGAGAACGTACCTGAATGTTTTGGCGTGCTTCCTTAGCGAGTGGAGCTCCTCTATCTTTCCCTCGTTCTTGACGACCACGGTCAGCTCGCGCGCCATCTCCCTGTCCAGTTCCGCGAGCCTCTTCCGTACCCACCGGTGGACGCCGCGGAGCTCCTTTCGGTCTGGGTTCTCCTTGCCCATCTCGAACAATCGCCACGCTGTCTTCATGGTGTCTCCGACGAAAGCCTCCCTCTCCTCGCTGAGGTTGCCCAAGAGAAGCTCCAACATGTGGTCCCGTGGGAGCTTGGAGAGCTTCTCCTCGATGATGTCCACGTCACGGACCTTCGAAGTCGCCTTCAGGACCTTCTTGCACCCGTCGAGCGTGCGCTTCATCGCTTTCTTGCGGGAGGACTTCGGCACTACCTTCAGCAGCGTCAGGAGCCTCCTAGCCGACGCGCGGAGAAGCCTGGTGTTCTCCTCGCTCGGGTCGCCGAGATAGTCGCGAAGAGCGCGCGCCACCCGCTCCCTCGCCTTCTGATGCTCCTCGGCCAGGAGCCTGGGGGAGACGGTAGCCCGCTTTGACGGACGTTCTGGCAACCTCGCACGGTCAGCAGAGGATGGATTTAAGCCGGCGGAGGCTTAATCTTGCCGAGATAGGCGTCTATCCTCTTCTGGAGGTCGACATTGACCTCGGCTATGGGGCGGTTCGCGTTGATGGGGACGAGGCCGTATCTCTTCTCCATGTTCTTGAACTCCTTCGCCATCATCCTCTGGTACATGACGAAAGAATCATAGAGGTCGTCGGAGAGGCCCAGGTCGGCACCCGACTCGTAATAGTCCAGTGTCGCGTACTTCTGGAAGACCCTGTGGAACAGCTCCTCTGGCTCGACGTCGAGGTAGAAGACGAGGTCGGGTTTGATGGTGAAGCCGAAGAGGTCGTGGGACCACCGCCTTCCGATGCCTCGCACGGTGCTGCGGGCTATCAAGGTGTAGATGTACCTGTCCGCGAGAACGATGTAGCCAGCCTCGAGCGCCGGGATTATCTTGTGCTCGAACTGGTCCGCGAAGTCTGCGGCGTAGAAGAGCGTGAGGGTCTTCTTGCCCAAGGGAAGCTTCTGCTTCGCCTCGAGTATCCCCTTCCCTATCAGTTCCGAACGCTTGAGTCCCGTGGTCGCAACGGCATGCCCATCCGACTCGAGCTTCGCCGTTATGAGGTCGACCTGTGTGGAGCGGCCCGAGCCGTCGGGACCCTCGATGACGATGAGACGCCCCTTGATCTTCCTGTCCTTCAGGTATGCGATACCATCGCCGTAGAACTCCAGGCCCCTTTCGCCCGAGCCGAGCCGGGTAGCGGCGGTCATGCGCTCAGCTCCTTCTTGGCTACCGCAAGAAACTCCGGCGGAAGGAGCGGGAGGACCTGCTCCCTCATCGCCCGCTGCTGCAGTTCGATGTCCAGGGACCCGTCCATGACGCGGAAGCCCTCGGTGGAGGCCATCGACTTGTACTCGTCTATTATCCGGGACTGGAAGATGCGGTAGCTCTCGTATTCGTCGTTGCTGAGGTTCAGGTCCATCCCGGCCTCGTAGTACTTCAGCTTGGGACGGCCGGTCAGTATGCGCTTCACCGCGACGTCGACGGGGATGTGATAGTAGAAGGAAGCATCGGGCCTCGCAGCGAAGCTGTATATCTTCCGCACCCATCGGGGGTTGCAGCCCCTGACCGCGTCCCTCGCATAGGCGGTATAGACATACCGGTCGGCGAGGACGAAGTAGCCCGCGCGCAGGAGAGGCAGGACGTTCCTCTCGTACCTGTCGCAAAAGTCCGTGGCGTGCAGGAGGCTGAAGGTTGTGGGCGTCAGCAGGGCCTTCTTCTTTCCCTTGGACGTGATCTCCTTCACGACCTCCGACGAGTTCCACTCTGTGCTGAATACCAGCAGCCCCAGGTGGCGGAGCCACTTGTCCAGTAGGTGGAGCTGGGTGGACTTGCCCGAGCCGTCGATCCCCTCGACGACGATCAGCCTGCCCTCCTTTTCCATGGGTGTCTTTTTACGCGTGCTCATCGTTCTATCTCCTTTCACACGACCTGCGAGACCTCGCGCTGGACCTGCCTGCGCTCGGGCAGGATTCGCACCTTCAGCGAGGTCGCCTCCTCGAGCTCCTCGGCTGCCTGCTCCAGAAGGAGCATCGGGAAGTCCCTCCTGGACGATTTGATGAAGAACATCAGTCTCTGTCCCTTGAGCCTTACGGTGGCCTTGGACTGCGTGAGCTCCAGGATCTCGGCGAACTGGATGAAGGCTGCGAGCTTGTCGACAGATTCCTTCGTCTTGTCCTTCAGGAACGCCTTGTAATGCTCGTAGAACCAGTTCGAGGTCTTCGGCGCCTTGGCCCTCACGAAGGCCAGCGCCATCTCGACCTGGTCCCTATGGTCGAGGAAGCTGTCCTCGTTCAGGATTGAGTAGAACATGCTCTCGGCCCTCGTCGAGAGGTAGATGTCGAGGAACCCCTCTATCGCCTCGTCGAGAATCAGCCCCTCCTCCTTCGTGATGATCTCCCTGGTGGCGAGCTCCTTCGTGAACTCCTCTGTGCCGCTGCGTCTCCCAAACCAGTCGGCGAGGGAGGTCCTGGTGCGGCCCTCGTCCAGCGGTTGGTTCTCGTAGGCAGACGGGTCGCGTAGGAACTCCGCCAGGACCCCGTCCCTGAGCCCGTGTGTGCTGACCGTCAGCTGGTTGAAGCCGAGGTGCCTCATGAGCAGCACTATGACGAGGGAACCGGCGGTGATGCTCTCCGCCCTGTCCCGGCCCATCGCCTCGATCCTGGCGATTTTGCCGGCGTTCATCTTCCTGAGGGTCTTGGCGATCGAGGAGATCGACTTCGCCCTGATCTCGTAGTTGTGGAGCTTGTTGAGAGGATAGTTGCGCAGCCACTGGTCGTACTTGGCGAGGGCCCTCACCGTGCCGCCGACCCCCATCAGGACCGTCTCGTTGGTAATCCCGAGCTCTTCCCGCGACGGCAGGAGCTCTCGTATCCTGCGCCTCAGGGCATCGTACTCGTCCTTGTCGAACCTGTCCCGGCCTCCGCCGTAGAGCTCGGTCATCCTGAGCGCACCTACAGGGAGCGACATGATCTTCTTCACCTTGAAATTGCGGGCGTAGGTCAGCTCGAGCGAGCCGCCGCCGAGGTCGAAGAAGAGGACGTCGGGGAGCCAGGTGGAGCGGGCGGCTCCGATATAGGAGAAGAGCGCCTCCTCCCTGCCCGTCAACACCCGGAAGCGAAGCCCGGTCTCGGACTCAACCCTGTGAAGAAAGTCCTCCCCGTTCCCCGCCTCGCGTATGGGCGAGGTTGCTATCGCAAGGACCTGGTTGATACCCTCGAGCCTGTTCGCCTCGTTCAGGACCTTGAGCGCCTTGAGGGTCCTCTCCATCGGCTCCTGCCCGAGGAATCCTGTGAGGTGCAGACCCTCGCCGATGCGCGTAAGCTCCCCCCTCTGGTCGAAGGCGCGGAACGAGTTGTCGTTCTTGATGTCGTAGCTGACCATCTTGAGCGAGTTGTAGCCGAGGTCTATCACCGAGGCCCTCAGGTCAAGACACCCTCTTCACCAGGCGCGGCGTGAGCAGCCACCGCAGCTCACCGGAGGGAGGGTTCAGCGTAGAGATCTCCACGCGCGCGAATCCTGCCTTCTTGAGAGCTATGCGGGCCCGCAGTCCTCCTCCTATCAGCTCGCTTATCATCGAGCTGAGGTACGGTTCGTGACCGACGAGCAGGACTGAGGCGTCCGCCTTCTGCTTGGCGAGCCGCCGGTAAAGCCCCCTTGTCTCCTCCTCGGGCTTGAGCTCATCCCATAACTCGACGATCCTGTCTTTCTTGAACACCTTTGCGACTATGCGGGCGGTCTCAGAAGCCCTCTTCAGCGGGCTGGCCGCTATTACGTCGAACTTGATGCCCAGCTCCGTCAGGGACTCCGCGACTTGCTCGACCTCCTCCCTCCCGGAGACGGTCAGGGAACGTTCCATGTCGCCGCTGGCGGCGGGGACGCGCTTACCGGCTTCCCCGTGTCTAAGTATGAAAAGCTCCATGAGAAATGTGCGCTTCGCCGAGTAAGCGCCACGGTTAGATAATATTTCTCATGTATTCTATATAGAAAATATGGTGAGGTTTTACACCTGTTTTTGCGCGTATTGCGACGCGAAACGCCCCCGAGAACAGGGTTCTTCACATCACTGCGAGCCGGGAACCGCTCTCCCTCACCTCACTCTTGGTACCCGCAGTTGGGGCACTCCCAGCCTAGTAACTCTCCCTTGGCGTTGGTTACCTTGTTCATGATCGCCGAGCGGCACTCGGGACAGACGAGCTCGTCGTCGGCGAACTTCGAACC
>JASHZW010000177.1 GCA_030042335.1 Nitrososphaerales archaeon | reverse complement strand
TCCCGGAAGTGGCGCTTGCACTGGGACCAAAGGCGTTCGCTAGTGCGAGCACGAACTGGCCTACCTTGAGCGACTCCGAGTCACCTCTCTGAATCGGCTGGAGCTTCGTGTCCGCCTTCAGGAGTGCGATGTCAGACATCCTGTCTTTGCCGACGACCTTGGCAGTGAAGGTCTGTCCGCCTGCGGTGACCTGCACTTCGTCCAGTCGCCTTACGACGTGGTAAGCCGTGACGATGTGTCCGTTCTCGTCCCATACGATTCCTGTTCCGTTGCCTCCATCGGAGCTGATACTCACGACGGATGGACTTGCGCTCTCCGCAACCTGCTGTATTGCGTTCGAGAGCGAACGCAGTATTTCCGTTGAACTTGTGCTGCTCATTTTGAGTGACTGGGAGATATTAGAACACGGGGGTACTTGTTGACTGGGATTGCCTCGACCCGGTCACATCAGTTCGGCGTAAGAGAGCGGTTGTAGAGGTTGTAATAAGCGACCCGCTGTACGGTCGGAGAGGGATAGACCTTCGATATGTACCCGACGAGCTGGTGTGCCGCCTTTATCGCGTCGGTGAGGTCCCTGCCTTCTCTGATCCTGCCCTCGATTGCGAGCTCTCCGTTGCTGAAGATTGCATCTACTTGTATGCTTCCATCGTCCGTAATCCATTTCAGAGTGATGCCCTTCTCGTCGTCGGAGTATCCGAGCCAGCGGAGCGCGCCGAACCAGCGCCCCCTGAGCCTCAGGATGGCCTCGCGTGGGTTCTCGACGTGTGGGAGCAGCGTCTTGAGGAGGGCAACCCTCGCCTCGGACGCGGAGAGCTGCCTGACACTGGTGACCTCTCTGCCTCTCTCGGTGATGTGATACCCGTCTTCTGCCTTCTCTAGGACGCGCTGCTCCTCAAGCCTGTCGAGTATTCTCGAGAGCGTCTCCGGATGGGTCCCGAGCCTTCTCTTCAGACCTTCGAAGGTAAATCCTAGGAGCCCCTCCTCGGCGATGAACTGCATTACCTCCAAGTCCCGCTGGCCTACGTCCAGGCCATTGAGCGGGTCCTTGTGAATGGTGGGCACGTCCGTTTCGTTCTCGCTGGGAAATGTCCCAGTCGTATTTATATATGTAGTAGTTCGGAACCTCTAAGTAGGTAATTCTGACTTGAGCAAGTCCGTCCAGATTAACCAGGATGTCCTCGACTCGTGCAAGGTGATTCACGGCTCTTGGAACGAGCTCACCAAGGTATGGACGCTTCCAGTGATACACGCGTTGGGTCTGCAGGAGCCAGCCAGGTTCAACGAACTCAAGCGCAGGATTGAGGGAATAAGCGCCACGAGTCTCGCGGAGAGACTGGGAGAACTTGAGAAACAGGGAGTGGTCGCCAGGAAGGTCTATCCAGAGAGCCCTCCGAGGGTGGAGTACTCCTTAACCGAGAAGGGACAGGAACTCAAGGGGATACTGAAGGAGTTCGGGGACTGGGCCATGAAGTGGTCCAAACCTCCACAGATACAGGCTTAGACTCAGGGCAAGACTTTAGGGGAAGGAGTTTTTCGTCCTGCGCGGCCTTCCTAGATGGGTGACACAAGGACCGGTGTCAAGGCCGGTCTCGTCGCTGGAATAATATACGGCGTAGTGCTCGGGATACTCAGTTACATAACGGTCACTGCTGAGAAGGCACAGATAGTCGCCGCGATAGCCTCGAAACTCCCTGCCGACTCGCCGTTCACTGCCAACCAGCTCTACGGCATAGTGGTCCTCCTGACACCAGGTATAGCGGCCATTGGAGGCATACTCGGTGGTCTCATCGTAGGTGCCATCTACGGCAGGCTCTTCGATAGAATTCCCGGGAAGACATCCCTCATCAAGGGAGTCCTAGTAGGGATGGTCCTCTGGATAATTCTCAGCGTCCTGACGGACCTCGACAATTTGCAGTACGGTGTCTCGGTCTACCTGGAGGATGTGGCCGTGGGTCTGTTCAGTGCGATGCTTTTCGGTGTCCTGCTCGGTTACTTCTTCGGCAGGTTCACCCGTCCGAAGGATCCGGCTGTTTATGGCTACCCCGAAGGTGCCGCCTCGCTGAGCCGGCGCGACTCCCGCGCGGCGACAGACCTGTAGGCGTTGATGAAGTCTATAGCGAACCTGTCGGCGTACTTTTCGGTACCCCGATGGTCGGGGCCGAAGTATCTCAGGTGATGGTAGAACTCGTGAAGTATAGTGAAAGGGTCGTAGAGGAACTCCCGACGCGCCGCAAGTATCTCCTTCCTCCTTGACACATAGACCGCCTGCACCCCCTTGTTCCTGCCGTTGACGACGCCTATCCGCAACTTGGGTCTCTCCACGCGATAGTACTCACAGAGGAGGTCCAGCGCGCGGTCGGGATTGGAGTCGAGAATCGTACCGACGACGAGAGCCTTGAACTGGTCGTCAGGCTCCCTTTTTTCTTTCGTCGGTCATCATCCCTGTCATGAGGCTTCGGTTATGGTGAAGGTGAACCTCGCACCTGCGAACTCCTCACTGCCCACCTTCTCCCACTTCACGTCGTAGCTCTTCGTGAGCTGCTTCCCGGTGACCGCTACGTGAGAGGGGAGGTCGGAGAAGAGGGTCTCGACCTTTGCTGGGTCCTTTGTCGAGAGCAGGCTCCTCCTCCTCTTCATGAGATACTTTACCGCCACGTTCTTGTGTTCGTGGCCTTCCACTTCGAGCTTCTCCTTGCCCGTGTCTATGGTGAAGGACCGCTTGGCCATGTCGCGCGTTCTGCTCCCCCGATTAATGAGCTTTGAAGTCGAATAGTTTGAATACGGCGCGTCCTCCCATTTTACGTTGAAAAACATCCTCGTAGCGGCTTCCTTTCCGAAGGAGGACCTGGGGAGCCTAGCGGGCCTTGCCGATGTCTTTTGGCTAAGGGACCTCAGCGAGGGCGAGCTGGACGCGCTCCTCCCGTCTGTCGATTGCCTCTTCGTGCAGTTCTGGCCTAAGGAGCTCACCAGAGAGAGGCTGGCGAGGATGACCAGGCTGTCGTTCGTGCAGTCGGCGCTCGCCGGAGTCAACCACATACCATTCAGGGACTTGCCTGTGGGGGCCAAGACAAGCAGCAACGCCGGAGGCTACTCAGACGAGGTGGGAGAGTTCGCCTGGGCACTGCTGCTCTCAGCGGCGAAGAGGACGGTCAGGTGGAACCGCGCGCCTGAGGAGAGCGCTGGGAAATCCTCACTCGAGCTTGGCAGGGATGTGGTCGTGCTCAGGGACAAGGTCTTGGGAGTCCTCGGTTACGGTGGCATAGGCCATGTCGTCGCCGGTTTTGGGAAGGCGTTCGGGATGAAGGTGATGGTCTTGACGAGGAAGGGCATCGAGGATCAAGGCATCGAGACGGTCACAGGTAATACCGGGCTCGATACGACCCTCAGGACATCAGACGCGGTCGTCATCGCTCTGCCTCTGACCAACTCTACCAGGAGTCTGATAGGAAAAGACAGGCTCGATCTCATGAAGAAGAACGCCATGGTGGTCAACGTGGCGAGGGCAGAGATTGTCGACCAGCAGGCCATCTACCAGCACCTCCTCCTGAACGCAGGTTTCGTCTACGCCACCGATGTTTGGTGGACGAAGGAAGGGAAGGAGAGGTATCCGCCCGAACTCCCGTTCTTCGGCCTTGGCAACTTCGTGGGGAGTCCGCACGTCGCGGGCCCGAGCGCTGTAGCGGGTGGGGGACCGCTGAGGAACTCGCTTGACAACCTACTGAGGTTCGCTAAAGGGGAGGTCGTAAGGAACGTGGTCGAGCCGACTGATTACGTCTAATTCACAGCCCGGCAGCCGTCCACACGTCATCATCATTGTCGAGCTGGGTGTAGCCGCATCTGTCGCACTTCCTACCGGTGAGGAAGGTCTCCTTCCCTCCAGAGACAATCTTCTTCTGGTACTCGACCATCTGACCGGCACGGCAACGCTCGCAGATCAATGAGTGACTTCGTATGGATTTGAAGATTTAAGTTGGAGAAGTTACGCAGACGCCGGTAGGACAGTAGGCCCGCTCATGGGGATACCAGAGAAAATCAAGAAGATAGAGGAGGATATGCACAGAACGCAGGTCAACAAAAAGACCGAGCGTCACATAGGTCTTCTTAGGGCGAAGCTCGCCAAGCTCAGGCTCGAACAGGAGGAACAGCAGAGCCGACGGTCAGGGAGCCAGACCGGATACGACGTCAAAAAGTCGGGCGACGGGACGGTCGTCCTGATCGGTCTTCCCAGCGTCGGCAAATCAACTCTCCTCAACAGGCTCACCAACGCCAAATCGAAGGTGGCGGCGTACCAGTTCACGACCCTTGACGTGGTTCCAGGTCTCATGGAGTACAAGGGGGCGAGGATACAGGTCCTGGATCTTCCGGGAATCATAGAGGGAGCAGCGTCGGGAAGAGGGCTGGGGAGGAGGGTCCTCTCTGTGGCAAGGAGCGCCGACCTGATACTCTTTGTCGTGGACGTCTTCCAGCCCGAGGCGAGGGCTCTCCTTGAGAGGGAGCTCCGGAGCACCGGCATCAGGGTCAACGAGAAGCCTCCAAACGTCGTGATAGAACCCGTAACCTCGGGTGGAATATCGGTGACGGCTACGGTCAAGCTCACGAAGATGGACGAGCAGCTGGTCAAGGATATGCTGAGGGTCTACGGCGTGGCCAGTGCCCGGGTCGTGATACGGGAGGATATCACCGACGAGCAGCTCATCGACGTGCTGATGGGGAGCCGAGTATACACTCCGTCCCTCACCATCATGAACAAGATCGACCTCGTGAACGCAGGATTCACCAACGAGCTGAGTTTGAAGCTCCCGTACAAGTTCGTCCCAATCTCTGCAGAAAGCGACATCAACATTTCTGCCCTGAAGGAGGAGATTTACAAAAGGCTGGACTTTGTCAGGATATACATGCGGAGGAGGAACGGGGAGACCGACTTTGAGGAGCCCATGATAGTCAGGAACGGTTCCAGCGTGCTGGAGATCTGCAACAAGGTCCACCGGAACATCAAAGACGAATTCAGATATGCGCTCATCTGGGGGAAGAGCGCTAAATTCGGCGGCCAGCGCGTAGGCATAACCCATCGTCTGATGGACGAGGACATCATCACGCTGGTTACCAAGTGACCCGCGCGGAAATATACCAGGAACGAGGCTCACAGGCATGCGCAGCGCGAGCGTCTCTCCCGTGGAGACCATGAAGACCATCAGGACCATTGCGGTGGTAGGTGCCTCGAAGAACCCCGAGAAAGACGCTCATCTCATCCCGGCGTTCCTGAAGGAGCACGGTTATCGTATAATACCGGTCAACCCGACCGCGTCGGAGGTATTCGGAGAGAAGGTCTTCCCGGACCTCCTCTCTCTTCCGGCAGAAGTGGCCGCGCAGGTAGATGCCGTCGAGGTGTTCCGTCCGAGCGAAGAGCTCCCAGCGGTAGCCAAGCATACGGTCGAGCTGTCAAAGAGACAGAGCAAGAAGTATGTCTTCTGGGCGCAGACGGGACTTGAGAATGATGAGGCGAAGGGGATTCTGGACGCGGCGGGTCTGCCTTACGTTATGAACGCCTGCATGAGGGTCGTCTACGGTATCGCGTTCCTGAAGAGCTAGGTTACTGCTTCAGGAGCTCGTAGAGCCGGTAGCGGGCCTCTTCGCCTGGCGTCAGCCTGTAGCCACAGAAGGAACAGAAGACACCCTCTTCCTTCCTGCGCAAGGAGAACCGTTTGCACCCGGGACAACGCATCTCGGACTCCTTGTTCTGGTATGCCAATGACAACGATTTATCGTCAAGGTTCTTATCTTCTTGGGTGCGGCGCCTGTGGAAGGTCTACGTGGTTAGGTGTTCGACTGGCGAACTCTACACTGGCTGCACCATGAACGTCGACCGCAGGATAAGGCAGCACAATCGCGGAGCGGGGTCGAAGTTCACTAGGAGCCGGCGACCCGTGACCCTCGTATACCAGGAGACCTGCGGGACCAAGTCGGCGGCACTGAAGCGCGAGTATCAAATCAAGCAGCTGAGCAGGTCACGGAAGCTCCTTCTTGCTCAGACGGCTTCTGCTACGACGGCGTAGACTGGGCTCCTGCTCGTCAGGGGTGACCTTGTGGATATTGATTCGTATACATCCACCATTGACCACCCCGTCTCGCCCAGCAGAGAAACAATCTCCGCAGAGGAATAGACGCGGATATCGATTGGGAACTCCCCTGCGAACTTCATCACCTGCCCGACCTTCAGATAGAACCTCCAGGAGCCCCTCTCATGTGAACGCGTCTGGTCGAACGAGTATTTGTCCAGGACAAGAAGGTCCTTGCTCTCCTCGTAGATGTTCTGGGCCGGATTCTCCGCGAGATAATCCCTGTTCCTCAGTCCCGAGATGACGAAGAGGCCGCCCTTCCTGACCGCCTTCCGCAGGTTCCTGAAGTAGTCTAGGTCCTCGTGTTCAGACCTGTACCCTATGCTCGTGAACACGTTTATCGCGCAGTCGAACGTCCGTCGCCCCACATTCAGCGTGGACATGGAGCCCAGCGTGAACGAAGCCTTGTCCTGTACCCTGAATCGCTTGGCCTTGGAGTTAGCAACTTCCACGAGGTGTGGAGAGTAGTCCACGCCGGTAACGGAAAAGCCCAGCTGCGCCAAGGGTATCCCGATTCTGCCTATGCCACAGGGGACGTCCAGTATCGTGCATCCGCTCATCCTACTCTCCTGCAGCAGGCCCGATATCGCGAGCGCGTCCTCTTCGCCTCTTTGCCACATCCCTTCCAGCACCATCTCGTACAGTCTGGCGTTCCTGACGAAGATGTTCTTCGCCCAGTCCACGCAAGCTCTATCCTGTCGTAGTAGAAAAAGACGGGACTGGCTTAGGTGTGTCTGGTATCCGTGATCATCAGGGAGCCGGTAACGCCACTTATTCCGAGAAGCCCCAGTGCAGTGAAACCGACGAGATAACTGCCGGTTGCGCCGAGCGCGTATCCGATGATTATCGGCGAGATGAAGCTCCCGATGTTGCTCACGGTGTTGAAGATACCGAACGAGGTCCCGGCGGCGCCGGGTCCCTGCTTCGATGAGTATGGTACGAGTGCAGTGAGAGGTCCGAAGTAGAGATTCCCACCGATGCCCAGAACGGCAATCCAGAACAGAGCGGTCAGCCAGGAAGTAGACATTGCGAGGAAGTAGGGGACGACCACCAGAAGCGCCATGGAGGCGAAGATGACCGGACGTGGTCCTATCTTGTGGCCAA
>JASHZW010000176.1 GCA_030042335.1 Nitrososphaerales archaeon | reverse complement strand
GAAAGGCATTGATGCCAGCGAGGTCGGGAACGGGTTCGGGTGATATCCGAGCGCAGTGGCTGCGGTGCTGTAGGCCTCGGCGATGGGCGTAGTAGGATTCGGTGGATATGGATAGGTCGAATTCGGATAGAACGGTTCCTGGTTAGTCCCGCAGACACCCCAGCCCATCTCCCAGTCCTGCCAGTACGGAACGAGGTCCGTGTATGTTACGGGATAGTCCTGGATGTCGTTATTCGGGACGGCTGCGTCGAGGAAACTCTGTCCATAGGTGCTGACCGTCTCCGAGAGCATCTGATAGACCCAAGGACCATACCTACCCATCTGCCCGCCATAGTGCTGTGTTGCCCCTCCTACCCCGTAGCCGGAGCTATGGATCTGCCCATAGGTATTGCGCCTAAATGGTAGCGCCATCTGGTTTTCGTTGTTTCTAATCGTGTAGGTATACGATATCAATGGGTGGTCAAACTTTCTCATAAAGCCAATTCCCCATTCGTCGTACTTCACTGGCGCGAAGTCGCTCAAGTAGTCCCAGTAGGGCCCCCAAGTTATTCCGACGGTTTTGTACCCGGCAAGACATGCTTTGGTGGCGATGTCTCCGCCGAAGGCGCCGAGCCCCATCACTACTACATCCGCCGCTGGTTCCGTTATTACGGTTGACATCTCTACTGGCCTCCTGATGAGGCATCGCTACTTGACGAGGAGCCATTGGATGGCAGGAAGCCAGCCGCGGCCTGGAACTGCGCGAGGCTGAACGGTTGCAACTTCGTCGGAGTTGTCGCGACCATGAGTTGCTGGAGCGTGAGGCCCTCGCCGTAAGCGTTCCCGTTATTAACCCCACTGAACCCGGTAAGGGTCCATCCAACCATCCCTTTGTTACCGCCATGGAGCGGGTCCATCGTGAAGCCTGCCCAAGCCATGAAGAAGAGTTCATAAGCGAAGTCCGATGGTAATATTTCGCCGAATGATGTCGGCTTGTTGTTCCAAAGATCTGTCAGTGCGCTCGTCTGATCAGCCGTGGAGAGTTGGTAAAATGGTGTTGTATTGTTGCCATAAGTTGACATTGCATAGGAGTTGAGGTTCTCAAGTCCTGCCCTCCAGAACTCTCTCAGTGAAAACGGGTACTGGTAATAGTATCCGAGATCCGGGCTTGTTGCAGGTACAGTTCCTTCACTGTACGTGAAGGTCGTTGCGGCCCCAGTACTGTAGTTGACCCCCTCCACCGTAATAGAACCAGAGGTATTTGGCTGATAGAAAGGCCCAGACATATACATGTTCCCGTTCCAGCCGTACTTACCGCTTAGCTGCCTGTCTATGAAGAAGATAGAGCCAGCCGTTTGGGCCCCCGGGCCGTTGCTATCGGTCGGTATTATTATCTCCAATGCCGCCTCGAGCACAGACGCTTCTTCCGCGCTTAATGCCAGAAACCCTGTAGTGGTGTTCACAGTCGTGTTTAGGGAAGAGATTTGGCTCTGCAGAGTTGATATTTGCGCGGTCGCGCTGCCAAGCTGGCCCTGCGTCGATGCTAGCTGCGTGCTGAGGCTCGAGTTGGTCGAGCTCGCCGCAGCAAGCTGGCTGTTCGCGCTGCTCAACGAACCCTGCGTGGCCGTGAGTTGGCTCGAGAGGGAGGATATCTGTGCATTGGCACTGTTGAGTGCTGAGGTAGTCGCATCGAGCTCGCTGCTCAGCGACGAGACGGTCGAGGAGCTGCTGCTGCTGTTTGAACTGATTACGCTGCTATCATAGGCAGCGACTCCGGCTCCTGCGACTACAGCGCCGACGACTACGCCGGCACCTATCTTTAGAAAGCTTCTGCGGTTAGCAGGCTTCGAGTTACTTCCGCTGCTGCTATCAGCCATTCTAAGAGTTGTGCCATGGTGGACTATATACGCATTTACAATCCGTTTAGGAATATCTGAATGTAGGAATATCTGAACTACGCACGGCCTGAAGGCCGTGGGGTCAGAATTCTTCCAGCCTGGCCTGCTTCGTTGCGAGCTCCGCCTCATCTCGCCACTCCCCCTCCTCGTAGTCGTAGCTAATCCAGTGCTTTTTCTGGCTGTATTTGATGTAGTACTCGACCGCGTCACTCGTGGTCGAGCCTATGCTGCGGTAGAAGTAACCGTCAGATCAGAACGAGTCACCCCAGAGCTTGTCCTTCACTCTCTCCCAGAACTCCATCGAGCCTGACCCTGCGCGACGAGGCGCCCTTCAGCCTCTGCACCATCACGGGCACCGTATAGTTCTTGCAGTTGCCGACGAAGACGTGAGCATGATCGAGACCGAACTCGCAGGCGACCATCGTTATACCTAGAGCCACACACGTTTCCTCGAAGCTCCTCTTGCACGTCTCCTTCACCTCCTCGTCCACGAAGACGTCCATCCGGAACTTTGGAGTGAACTGCAGGTGGTAGTTCGACTCCCCGTAGCTAGAGCCCACGCTCACCAGTTGCATGTTGCCAATACACTTCCTCCTCATCGGCCGACCAGGAGGCCGCTCCGCGGCCTCGCGAAATTCAGGGAAAAATCAGGTGATAAGCTTGCGGACCACGGCCTAGAAGCCCGTGGGGTTCTTCAGCACACTAAAAAAGAGGCGGCGCGCATCGAAAAGAAAATCATGCGCGTACAAACAGGTTGGCTAGGATGAGGTTGAAGATGAGCGCGGGGCAGTCCCGATTGATGATGATCGTGCTGTCGATAGTCGGCGTCGGCGACTCGGTCTACCTCACGATAGACTCCTTCAGCAAGATCGCGCCGTTCTGCCCGACCGGCGGAGTCATCAACTGCGAGAAGGTAACCCAGAGTCCCTACTCGCACCCCTACGGCATCCCGGTCGCGCTGCTCGGTCTCCTCTGGTTCGCGACAATGCTGGGATTAGGCACTCTGCGGCTTTCGTTCGCACCCTACCTTATGCTCCCGCTTTGGCTGGCGGGGATAATCATGGTGGGTTATCTCATCTACGTTGAAGCTTTCCTCCTCCACGCAATCTGTCTGTACTGCACACTCGCCCACCTGTGCACCGCCCTGATGGTGATTCCGGTTGTGCGCCTGACATTCTCAGAGGATTAGGAAAATCCCGAACAGGTCACTCTTCTTCCGGGAACTCCGGAAGCCTGCCTCTCTTCTCGATTGTGTTCCTTCGGCCGGGCTTGACGCTCGGCTTCTCCTGCTCC
The DNA here is from genome assembly GCA_030042335.1 of Nitrososphaerales archaeon. Next base: position 3,004 of record JASHZW010000176.1, on the reverse strand, counting down.
ACGAGCCTCTTCGCCCAGGAGTGGACTTGGTCGAACGCCTCGCCGAGGTCGTACGAGAAGACCTGGTAGGAGTAGTTCCTGCGCGGGGAGATCACCGTGACCTTCACCAAGTTCTTCTTCTTCGAAGGGCCGTTCCCTTCCCCCTCGATCACGGCGCGCGCCTCCTCGACGTCTGGAAGGACCTGTTTGAGGAGCCTGACCGTTTCCGCAAACTTCTTGCGCACGAGGGCGGACTCGAAGAGATCCTCGGGTATCCCGATGATGTACATAGGCAGGAGGGGGGCACCGTCCCTCTTGGTGAGGAGTTTCATAAAGTCGCGGTAGGTGACTATACCTCGCACGTAGTTTTTGTCCGTAAGGATGGAGTAGTTCGCCCCTTTGTTCTTCATGTTCGTGAAGACAGCCCCCAAGGCGTCCGCGGTCCCGTTGGTCACGAGCCCACTCTTCCCGAAAACACCCACTGGATCCTCGTCCCTCTTTCTCCGTAAATCTCCTCTCTCATCCCGATCCGTCGGAGGAGCCAGATTGAATACGAAGTCGGAGGAGGTGATAACGTTCACGAGCCTACCTTCATCCAGGACAGGTACCTGGTCGATCTTCCTCTTCCTCATCGTCTCCCTCGCTGCCGCGATCGGCGCCGTTGACTCCAGAGTCGCGGGATCCGGGGTCATGATCGAGGAGACGTTGAACGACTGGTCGGTGTCGAGAAGCTTCTTGATTATCTCAGCCGCCTCTATCCGTCCGATGAACCGTTTTTCCCTGTAGACGGGCATCGAACGCGCCCTGTACTCGAACATCAAGCCTGCCGCGTCGCCGACCGTGTTACCGGCGTTGAGACGAGGGACCTTGTGCATGACCGTAGAAAGCCTGGTCTCGAGATCCTGCACATCGAGCAGGTCCCTCATTGTGACGATGAAGCTGGAGTCTTCCTCTTCTACGAAAGTGTCGTAAGAGCGGTTCTCCTTGAGATAGCCTATCAGCGCGGAAACTCTGTCGGCTGGGGCAAATGCCCGCCCACCCGTCAGCAGCTCCGAAATCGAGGTCTGTACGAGGTCAGTAGGTTTCATGCTCTACAATCGACGACAATTCTAGTCGGCGCGGTTTATGAATGTGACGGGGATTCTCACTTTTGAGAAAGTCGCTCTAGCTCACTACCTTCCTGAAAAGGTAGAGCGTCGCTCCCATCGTGACCACGGCTATGCCCGCGATGAATACCACGGCACTGATCTCCGCGCTTGCTGAGAAGTAGCCGGGGAGAGAAAGGTCCCTGACCGCGTTGACAGCGTAGCTGATCGGGTTGACGTTGGATATCGCCTGCATCCATGACGGCATGAAGCTGACGGGGACCAGGGCCGTGCTCATGAAGAGCAGGGGGAAGGTCAGGAAGGCGCCTATCCCGAAGACGGTCTCTGCGCTTCTTGTACGAAGGCCGAGAGCGAGGGAGATACCCGACCACGCGAGGCCGAAGAATGCCACGATGAAGAGGATGAGCAGTATCCCAAGGACGCCCTGCTGCACCCTGAAGCCAAGCGCGTAGGCCAAGGCCATGATTATGATGGACTGGATCGTCACCCTGAAGGCATCGGTCACGAGCCTCCCGAGGAGAATCGCCGGTCTGCTGACCTGCGTGACGAGCATCTTCTGGAGGAAACCTGAGTTAAGGTCCTCGACTATGGATGTTCCCGATTGCAACGCGCTGCTGAAGGCGTTCTGCATCAGTATGCCTGCAGACGCGTACTCGAGATAGCTGACGCCCTTGGGGAAGCCAGGGAGCAGGTTGAGCGAGTGGAAGAGCTGCGTGAAGAGGACGAGGAAGATTATCGGTTGGAAGAGGGAGAAGAAGATCAGTATTGGGTTGCGGATGAGCTTCTTCAGTGCCCTGACGAAGAGATACCGGGTGTCGAAGAGGAGCGTCATTTCTATCTCCTCCTTCCCCCGAACCTTCCGCTGGAGGTATCCCTGACCAGCTCCTCCACCCTTATCCTCTTGCCGGTGTGCCTGAGGAAGACGTCGTCCAAGGTCGGCGTCGAGAGGTTGATGGAGACGAGCTTGATGTCGGTCTTGTCGAAAGCGCGCACGAGCTCGGGGATGAAGTAGCCACCTTCCTTCGCGTAGATCGTTATCCCGTCACCAGAGTCGACCACGTTCACGACGGAAGGCAGCTTGGAGATTATCTCCTTCGCCGCCACTCTCACTGACTCATCGTACTTGCCCTCCTTGTTCTGCATCGATATGGTGATCGCGTCAGCGCCTATCTCCCTCTTGAGCTCCGCGGGAGAACCTTCGGCAACGATCTTGCCCGAGTCGACGATGCAGAGTCTGTCGCAAAGCCTGTCGGCCTCTTCGAGGTACTGGGTGGTGAGGAATATCGTGATGCCCTCCTTGGTGTTCAGGGACTCCAGGTAGTCCCAGACAGCGGCCCTCGACTGAGGGTCGAGTCCCGTCGTTGGCTCGTCGAGGAACAGCACCGTGGGCTTGTGGACAAGCGTCGAAGCAAGGTCGAGCCTCTTCTTCATTCCTCCTGAGTAGCGGCCGGCGCGCTTGTCCGCGGCGTCCTTGAGCCCCACCACATCGAGAAGGTGCTCCACCCTGTCACCGAGCTCCTTGCCGTGCATCTGCTGCAGGTTTCCCTGCAGGACCATGTTCTCCTTGCCTGTGAGCTCCGGGTCGATGGAGGTGTCCTGGCTCTGCACCCCGATGACCTTCCTGATGGCGCCGGGGTCCTTGTCTATATCGTGCCCTGCTATGATGACCGAGCCCGACGTCTTCCTCAGCAGTGTAGTCAGGACCTTGATGGTTGTACTCTTGCCTGCACCATTGGGCCCCAGAAAACCGAAGAATTCACCTTTCTTAACTGTGAAAGAAATCCCGTTCACCGCCTTGGTACCGTCTGCGTAGACCTCGACAAGGTCCTTCGCGGCGATGATGTCATCGTTTCCGTCCATGGCGAAGGCACCGGACGACTATCTATATAGATATATCTGATACATAATAATATATAGCG
>JASHZW010000175.1 GCA_030042335.1 Nitrososphaerales archaeon | reverse complement strand
TATCGCGATAGCGAAACTGATTTCTCGCGGAACTATCTCAAAGAAATCGTCGGGTCGCTACAGAAGCCGTTCTGCCTCATGGGCGGATGGTCGGTCTTTCTCATCCTGAATGAAAGGTTCAGGGATGCAACCGGTCGGGAATACCCTGGCTCGAAGGATATCGACCTCGGATTCCATCTCGATCCTACCTGGACGGCAGAGGAATTCAAGAAATCGGCAATGGGAAAGGCTATCTCGAAGATCGTGTCGATGGGGTTTGAGCCCCGCTCCTTCAGGTTCGTCAAACAGTACCATCTCTTTGAAAGAAGAGAGCTTACCCCCGAGGAGAAGAGAAGATTACCACAATACGAGATGTTCAATCTATACATCGATATGCTCGTTGATTCTCAGGACCCTCGCAGGTTGCAGGTAGCAGGATTTGATGTCCTGGACGAACCGCTGCTCGCACGGGTCTTCTCGGGAGCAGACAGTCTGACGGCCAGCGTCGACGGGGTAGACGTCGTACTACCTACTCCGCGACTCTTGATGGAAATGAAGCTGAAATCGTTTCCAGGCCGGACCGCTGACGACAAGAGAACCAAGGACTTGATCGACCTGGTGGGACTTCTGTCATATTCAGGGTTCAAGTCTCCGATCCTGTCAGGAACCCGGGCCGGTCAGACGATTCTGCACAACTTTGAGCGAGCCTTGGGACGAATTGGAGACGATGAGTGGGGCAGAGTCGCCAACTCTTTGGGCATTAATGAAGGGGTCGCAAGAAGGACGGTACGCTTGATTCGCTAGAAGACTTCGATCAGCTCCAGACGCTGTCGGAACCGGAGGCGCCTCAGCACCGCCCTCCCGTCAGAGAGATTGCCCATCCACTCCCACCCAGCAGCCATAAGCTTCTCCACCTCTTCGGAAGGCACAATCTTCTGCCGCTACCCGTTGTTCATCATCACGACGAAGAGCTTTTGCCGCATGAGGTCCTGGACAGCTTCGTCGCCCATCTCCGGCAGGTTGAGCTTCTCTATCTCTTCCTACCAGTATCCGACCGTGAGGAGCATGTCTTCTTATCTTCGACGGGATGTCATCCTCCCCTGAGACAGACGCCGTTGTCTGCAGGTACGTCTGCGACCGCTTGTACGATTCTCTCATCTTCTCGATTAGGTCGGGGGCGAGCTTGTGCCTGTTCAGGGTGTAGCGGTGCTCGATGTCGCCCCTGTGTCCCATGAAGAAGACCCGAAAAGTCTCGCAGGGTCTGGCGCTCCGACTCGGCCTCTCTGGGCGGGGGAATGCTCATCGACAGTTTTCGTAGTGAATGGGCCGAAAGCTAAAGCCATAGGGAGTGCCCGAGGCAGGCGAATCGCGAGCTGCGCTGGAGAGCGTAAAGGGAGAGGATAGATATGATAGCGCCGAAGCCCCCTTCCAAGGACAGACTCTTCTCAAAATGATGACAGACGAGCGGCCCGGTGGTGGTTCGATTGACGACAGAGGCATGGATAGGATCCTTTCGCTTAGCGACGGGATATTCGCTTTCGCAATTACGTTACTAGTCCTAAATCTGACCGTTCCGACTCTAACCCAGTCGGCTACCTCTGTTGACCTTCTCAAATCCTTGACGACGCCGTCGCAGTACGAGAAGTATCTCGCTTACGGTATAAGCTTCTTTGTCATCAGCAATTACTGGCTAGCACACCATCGAATGTTCCGCTACATCAAGCGGTACGATGGCCGATTGTTACGTCTCAACATGTTTTTCCTTCTGTTCATTACAATTGTACCCTTCTTCACCGAGTTGATCAGCAACTATGGTAATCTGGAGTCTGCCGATGCCATCTACTATCTTTCACAAGCCCTGGGCGGATTCCTGCTGACATACATCTGGATTCACGCCTCAACGAATAATCGCCTAATACAGGAGGACGTGTCGAAGAATCTGATACGTCTGATGACAGCCAGGGGGCTCGTGTCGCCTGCCGTCTTTCTCGCAGCAACGGTGGTCTCCTTTTTCGTACCAAGCTATTCTTTCTTTACTCTAATCACTATAGGTATTGGATTGAGAATCGTATCCAGAGAGTACGGTACCACAGCGTCCTCATGAAGGATACTGTTCCATCACCCGTCACGTTCATCTCCAGCAGGTCGTGAATCCTCAGTCCATCGTCCCCGTAAATATTGCCAATCACTCCCAGTCTAACTCCCCGAAACGCCATGAGGGCACAGCAGACCTTCTTCTGCAGGTCGGCGTGCTCGAGGATGGAATGGAGCTCCGGTGAGTCGGGACGCGCTCGTTGTCATACAGCCCTACGCACCTCGAAAGCCTAACCCTACGCGTCACTTCCAGGTCGTTGAAGAGCCACCACCCCTTCAGTGTCTTCATGTAGCCAGCGATGCTTGAGCCCCTGTTTCCTTCCTTCTCGAGGCGGGAGACCATCCTGAAGGGGAAATCCCTGCCTCGCCCTCGCACAGGAGACGCGCATTAAGTCTCACAGGGCTAACGCACAAGGGTCCGCCGCATCAGCAGGATGTCCATCTGGAAGTGAATCCAAGGCAGACCAAGCTCCTGGACGACTGCGGGCATCCGGCTACTACGGGCTGTGGGTTATGGTGCCATACGCCATGAGCAAGAATCCGCTGAAGAGCTGGATGCCAAGGATGGCGCTCATGACATCCGCATTTTGCAAGTTACCCGCAATCACTCCTGGTTCCATAGAAAGGTATTCCAGTACGCCCAGCACAACAAGCAATGCCCCGACGGCTATGGCCACGACGTGCCTGTCCGATAATCGAGTCATGCGGGTTGGCTCAATCTGTGGAGATTTGAGCTTCACCCCTAACAGGTTAGGGTATTCGCAAGATTTACTAACTAGGCTCTGCGACCGACCCAGCCGCTTGGGAATCGATAAATCTGCCCTATCAGAAAGCTCAAACATTTCCTAGGAGATGCCAAGAATGTGATACAGCTACGATTCCTGGCCACTCCCGATAGGTGGGTTGGCGAGGCGTGTACTCAATGCTCTGCGTACGTCAAGATCCTCGGCATCAGGTATGCCCAGGACAAACACGGCATGTCCCATTTCGTTGAGATAAACACCGAAGGCGGAGATCAGACTGACGAGGTCAGGAGAAGAATCAGTGGAATGAAGGAAGTACTCAGCCTGGACGTGACAGAGGTCGCCTCGAACCGTCTGCTGGGGGTTGTAATCAGCAACGACTGCAAAATCTGCTCTGCTATCACGGATGTGGACGCCTCGTGTTTCATATCTACCGCGGCTACTGAAGAGGACTGTAGCGTAGGATACAGACTGCTTCTCAGCTCGGAGGACATCCCCGTAATCATGAACAGGCTGTCCAAAACAGGTGCCGAATACAAAATTGCGGAGATCTCAGCTGTGTCCTCGATTCGCGGTCTGACATCCAAACAGGAGGTAATCCTTAAGACCGCGATGGAACTCGGCTTCTATGACTTTCCTCGGAGGATAAGCCAAGAGGACCTCTCCGAGAAACTCGGAATAAAGCCGAGTACACTCAGCGAAATACTCAGAAGGGCGGAGAAGAAGGTCGTTGGAAGGTACTTCGAGGAATCTGAGTAGTCGTAATTCGAATCGGGAGAGAAAAGAACGATCCCCCGCTTTTCAGATGCATGGGGAGCAAGAGCACTGCCAGACACATTCTTTTCCGGCTCGCCGTTATAAGCCAATATTCGGAAGGGGGACCTAGACGTCTCGGCACGGAAAGGTGCCCCCTCATTGGGCGTTTGTTGTCAACCTTGAGAATCGACTATCCGCATTAAATATGATGCGATAGGCATTCGCAATCCCATGGAGACATTGCTCGTGGCCGTCGATGGCTCACGACATTCTGCCAGGGTCGTCGACCATGCGATAAAGGTTGCCAAGTCACTCGGAGCGAGGATACTGCTGGTCAACGTCACTCCAGACGTCTCTGTTCCTGGTGGTTATGCAGAATATGCGAGGAAAGAGAAAGTCGATCCATCGTCCTACTATGAGAAGGTCTCTCAGGGAATTTTGGAACAGATGGGGAAACGGATCAGCGAGGCCGGACTCGATTACGATGCGGTCAGGGGCGTCGGTAATCCTGTGGGTTTCATACTGACCACGGCAGAAAGCTCAAAGGCAGTGATGATAATTTTGGGCATCTCAGGGCTTCACAAAATCGCCTCGATCGGCTCCCTTGGGAGCGTCTCGAGACGGGTGGTGGAGAA
>JASHZW010000174.1 GCA_030042335.1 Nitrososphaerales archaeon | reverse complement strand
CCCACTCCTCCTCCCGCCATCATTGATATCCTCTGCGGCTGCTGAAAAGCACTAACCTCTCGGTTCAGCAAGCTTATGTCCCAGCCCGGGTTCCCTGGCCACGTCGTATATTGAACATGACAGCAGCGGAGAAGTCGCTGGACGGGATCGAGCATAACCTCCAGCAGACCCTCGAAAGGAGGGAGCGGATGCTGAAGACCAGCAGGGACGTCATACTAGCGAGCTCCAGGGCGATAGTCTTCCTCCACTCGGGCAAGAAGCCGCAGGCAAAGGCCGAGGTCGAGAGGGCCGGAGAGCTCCTCGAGGAGATGAGGAAGGACGCCAAAGGAGGTCTGTCGCGGTACCTGGTCTCGCCCGAGACGGAGTACGTGGAGGCCTCGGTCGTCCAGTCGGTCGTTCTCGGCAAGCCGCTCCCAGACGCCCCCACCCTGGGGGTCTCAGACGACGCCTACATCCTCGGGTTGCTCGACAGTGTCGGAGAGCTCAAAAGGATGCTGCTGGTCTCGATAACCGACGGAAACACAAAGAGGACGAAGGACTACTTTGCGATGATGGAGAAGCTTTACGCGGTACTCTCCCCGTTCGCCGTCTTCGACAACGTCGTCAACGGCGTGAGGAGGAAGATCGACGTCGCCAGGATGATAACCGAGGACACGCGCGGCATACTTGCCGTGGAGACGCGCAGGCAGATACTGCTTTCATCGATAGAACGACTGGAGGGGAAGGTCAAGTGAGCAGCTGCATTTCTGGAAATACGGTCAAATACGGTTGGGCAGTGAAGGAGCGAGATTCGCATGCGTCAGCCTAGTCCCGTGCTCATGTCGGAGCTCTTCGAGCTGGTCAAGCTAAAGGCCCACCTCAACTTCGTCGAGATCTCCACCGAAGAGATAGCCGCCCGCACGGGGCACAGCCAGCAGGCCGCATCCCAGCACCTCCAGAAGCTCGAGAAGATGGGTCTGGTCGAGAGAAGGAGGAGCGGTCTGCGATTCGCCGTGAAGCTCACCCCAAAGGGGCTCGACATCGTGAACTCGGAGTACGTGCAGCTAAAGGCAGCCGTGGAGGGGAAGACCGAGAAGATGGTCTTCCGCGGGAAACTCTTCCAGGGACTGGGCGAAGGCGCCTACTACATCGGCCTCGAAGGGTACAAGCGCCAGTTCTCCAAGGTGCTCGGGTTCGATGCCTTCCCCGGGACGCTCAACCTCAAGCTCGAATCCCCCACGCAGATGGAGCAGAAGCGTGAGCTGCGTTCACACCCCGGGTTGAAGATAGAGGGGTTCGCCAATGGCAAACGCACCTACGGTGGGGCTCGGTGCTACAGGGCGACCGTGAACTCGCAGTACCCCGCGGCGGTGCTGGTGATCGACAGGACACACTATGACGACAGCGTGATGGAGATAATCTCGCCCGTGAACTTCAGGCAGGAACTCGGCCTCAAGAACGGCGACGAGGTCATCGTAGCCGTGACGGCCTGACCTACAGCGCGTTAACTATCTTTGAGGTCTTCACTTCTGGCAGGGGAGAGCTGAGCCTCACCACCGTAAGCTCCAGGCCCCTGCGCCGCGCCTCCGCTTCGATGTCACCGGGGTTGTGGATCTGGTCATATCCCAGCGCGACGACATCCGGACGGACCTTCTCGAGGGTATCGTAGATGCTCCCCGCCCCTCCCGCGAGGGAGACGTCCACCCCTCTGACCGCAGATACGAGCTTCACCCTCCACTCCTGTGTCGTGACGGGATCCCTTCTCTTGTTCTTGACGATGTTCTTGTCCGTCGCGACCACGACGACGAGGGTGTCCCCGAGCGTCTTCGCCTGCTCTATGGTGTGCAGGTGGCCTGGATGGATTATCTCGAACGCTCCCCCTATCATGACGACTTTGAGTTTCGACCTTCCCTCGGGCGTCAGCGAGAGTTCGTCACCGTGCGTCAAAACCAGCCCAGCGGAAGCCGCCGCCTGGAGCTTTTCCGCGACCTCGGGAAGGGGCTCTCCGAGCGACTTTGCAACAGCCTCGAGGGTCGAGCGACCCTCCAAGAGCGTGGTGGAGTACACCGCCCTGAGGATGTCGGTTTCTCTCATGATCACCACTCCAGCTTGAGCTTTCCCGAGAACGTCAGCGAATCTATCAGACCCTCGGCGTAGCCTATGCTCAGCATGGCGAGCTCGTCCTGTCCCTCCGCGAGGAACTTCTCCGCATCCTTCGTGTAGAGCTCGGCGTTCTCGAAGACCTGCTCGTAGCCCTCCTTCAAGATCGACCTGCCGGCCTCGAGGGCCTTCTTAGCCTTTTCAACATATTTGGGAATGAGGACCTGGGCCGTCCTCCGGACGTCCGAAGCGTTGTCGCGGACCTTCTCCTCCTCTATACCGGTCACGGCGGCCAGCGCCTCTTTCTCGGCGAAATGGAGCCGGCCAGGGACGATCGCCACGTAGGGAGGCTGGCCGTAGTCGAGAGACCTCAGCTCCGAGATGCTACCTGCCCTGATGCTCTCCTGCTGTGTCCCTACCCTGCTCAGGATGACCATGAACGTCTCTTCGCTCACCACCCCCCTCTTGTAATTGGCCTCCGCCCTCTGCAGACCATCCATGAGCGACTCCGGCGTGGTGCCCTGCCCTCCCTCGACGTCGTACTCGAGCAGGAGCAGCGTGTGGGACCCATCCAGCAGGTTCTGGTGCACCCGCTTGTACACCTGCTCGTGATAGTTCTTGCTCTCCCTGGTGAACGTCACGGTCGCTCCGAATTTGTAGTATTGCAGCCCGCTCGCGCTCGCCGCCGCCGCCGCTATGGTCGCGCCGTGGACGATCTCTGTCTTGATTCCCCGGGAGATAGCTCTCACCATCAGGTCGCTGTGCGTCGTGGCTATCATCGGGTCGCCCTGTACCGCCAGAACCACTGCCCACGCGGATGCTTCATCCAGTATCGCCTTGCCGTCCTCGACGAAGCTCCTGTCTACGACGGTCAGCGTCCGCCCGGCTGCCCCTTCGACCTCGCTCAGGAGCCTGGGCGCGAAGGGCGTGGTATAGTACTCGAGGTACGCCATGTCCGCTTCCTTGATCGCCTTGATGCCTCCTATGCTGACGCCCTGGTCGCCGAGGCCCAGACCGACGAAGGTCAGTTTACTCAAATGTCAATCCCGGGCCGCGAGTTGTGGGGTTGCTTTATAATTGTCCGTTGGGGTCTTTGTGGGGTGTGAACGTGGCGCCTAAATAGTCTGGTGTGTTGCTCAGAAGTTGAGGACACCTTCCGTCATCACGGAGGACTTGGCCGAAGTGATTGGTCTCCTTCTGGGGGATGGTTGCATGTCAAGTTACAGCTCCAACGGCCACTCTGCTTCAGTGGTAGCCTTTACGGCGTCCAAGTCTGAATTCTGGTACTATGAAAGCTTCGTGAAGCCGACATTTGTGTCGACGTTCGGCATCGAGGGACGTCTTTTCCTACGCAACGATGGAACGACCCGGTATCACATCAACAGCAAGGACCTTCTGGATTACTTCGCCGAGCTCGGAGTTCCCGTCGGGAAGAAGAGGGACGCATCAATCCCTCCACGCGTCCTCCAGGAGGGGGAAGTCGTCCCTTTCCTCCGTGGCCTGTACCACGCTGAAGGTTCCATCTACAGGAGATATTCCAAGAAATACAATAGACAGGTCAAAATCTACGACAATCTCTTGGTAGTCCAGATTCGCATGAAACTTAAGACGCTGATGTATCAGGTGAGAGATGAGCTCATGGCACTTGGCGTGTCGTGTAACCGCATGATTGATGCGGAAGGCGTCTATACGCTTAGGATTACCGACCAAGCTGAAATCGAAAAATTTTTGACGCTATTGCATCCCAAGTTGAAGCTCCAACCGCACCGATAAGCCTTTATCACATAGGAAAACCGTTCGACCGGCGGGGCCCGTGGCTCAGCCAGGTTAGAGAGTGTTATCCTATAACGGCTGGCTCTTAACCAGCATGTCGTGGGTTCAAATCCCACCGGGCCCGCTCACATTTTCCTAAAAAGTTCGGGCTCAAGCGCGTCAAATGGGGCCCTGCTCGGATGATTCTTCGAACGGCAATGCCTATAAAATTAGGCCATGCGGTCCAAACAAAGGCGACATCTAGATGACAGAGAAGGGACCAAAGATCACTACAGGCTCGCGTGGCTTGTCGAACAGCGAGTGGTGGCCGGACCAGCTGAACGTCAAGGTATTGCACCAGCACTCTGCACTTTCCGACCCCATGGGCAAGGGCTTCAACTATGCCAGGGAGTTCAAGAGTCTCGACCTCGCGGC
>JASHZW010000173.1 GCA_030042335.1 Nitrososphaerales archaeon | reverse complement strand
GCCTCCCAGACCTCGCCTTCCTGCTGCTCGCCGTCGCCCATCAGGACGTAGGTCCTGTAGCTCTTCTTGTCTATCTTGGCCGCTAGGGCCTCGCCGACGCCGACCGAGAGGCCTATCCCCTCGGAACCCGCGGGCATCTCCACGCCTGGGATTCTGAGGTCGGGGTGGCCCTGCAGGAGGGCGCCCAGCTTCCTGAGGTGCTGCAGCTCCTCCGCCGGGAAGTAGCCGGCCTGCGCCAGGATGGAGTAGAGCAGGGGCGCGGCGTGACCCTTGCTCAGGATGAAGCGGTCCCTGTCCGGCCACTTTGGGTTCTTGGGGTCGTGCTTCATCTTGTAGAAGTAAAGCGTAACGAGCAGCTCGACCGCGGAGAGTGAACCTCCGGGATGGCCCGACCCGGCCTCAGCCAGCGTCCCGAGTATGAGCTTCCTCGTGCTCCTCGAGATGTCCTGAAGCTTGGCGGCCTCGCGTGCGGTCTCCACTCTATCTCCTCACGGGTGCCTGCGAAATCCTCTGTAAAAAGTCACCGAGGTCCCCGAGCGCGTTCTGGAGGTCGCCGACGTTCAGCGTGACGTTGCGGGCCTTGTCGCTCCTGGCAGGTCCGGCGATGTTGGCCAAGCACGCCGCCTCGGCGGGGCTCGCTCCTGCGGCGACGGATAACGCGAAGACGCCGGTCATCGTATCCCTGACGCCGATCTTGCTGAAGAAGTTCCGCCTTCCGAAGATCGGGGGGAAGTTGGTTATGTCGTTCCTCTCGAAGACGGTCATACCCTGCTCACCCCTCGTGATGAGGATGCCCTTGCAGTCGAGGCGCTGCATCAGGTTGACGCCCATGTTCCTCAGGCTCGTCTCGTTGACTATGCTCATGCCGGTGGCATGCGTCGCCTCCTCGATGTTCGACTTGACGTAGGTCACCCCGGTGAAGTCCAGGTAGTGGCGCATCTTGGGCTGCGCGACCACTATCTTTCCCGTCTTCTGCGCCGCCGAGACTATCCCGTCTATGAGAGGCGGGCTTATCACGCCCCTGTCGTAGTCCGAGAGGATGATCACGTCCGCACGCGGGACCTCCACCTGGGCCGCCTCGATGAAGGCTGCGGTAGTCGCCGCTGGTATGTCCTTCCGGGTCTCCTGGTCTATCCTGAGATAGTGGAGCCTGTTTACCATTATCCACGTGCGTAAGGAGGTCGGCCTGTTCTTGTCGGTGGCGATTCCGGATGCGTTCACCCCGTTCCGGATGAGGTCATCCCTCAGCCAGGACCCCTGTGCGTCGTCCCCAACCACCCCGAGGACCGATACCGAGGCACCGAGGGACGTGAGCTCTCTTGAGAGGTTGGCCGCGCCGCCGGCCAGCAGCGTCTCGCCCACGTAGTCGCCTGCCGGGACCGGAGCCTCGCGCGCGAGCTTCCGCGCGGAGACCTCCACGAACCTGCTGACTATCAGATCGCCGACGACGAGGACTCGTCTTCCCTGGAACTTGGAGAGTGTGGCTGAAAGCCTTTCAACCGAGAGATTCTCCATGCTATCCCGCTGGCCCTCTTGATTTTTCCCCCGTCAGAGCCTCATTTTAAGACTTCGGCGGACGTGCAGACGCGAAGGCGCCCAGGAGAGTGCGGCGCCCTTACTTCACGTTCCAGAACACCGACTTGAGCTGGCTGAACGACATTATACCGGCTCTTCCATAGACCCTGCCGATACCGCTCTTGCGCATGCCGCCGAACGGAACATTAAGGTCGAAGAATGTGCTTGGGTAGTTTACGACGACCTCTCCGGTCCGGATTCTTTCGGAGAGGAGCATCGCGCTTCTGGCATCTTTCGTGAAGACACTCGAGGAAAGGCCGTAGTCGCCGGAGTTAGCTATCTCCACGGCTTCATCTACGCTGCCGCACCTGATCAGGGGGCAGACCGGTCCGAAGGTCTCCTCCCTCGCTATCATCATGTCAGGCGTGACGCCGTCCAGCACGGTGGATTCGTAGTAGAGCTTCGTGGGGAAGCCCTGGGCCCTTGCCCCACCCGTTCGGACCTTCGCACCGTTGGCCACCGCATCCGAGATGTGCCGGTCGACCTTCGAGGCGATCGATTCGTCCACGAGCGGTCCCATCTTAGTCTGTTCGTTCAACGGGTCGCCGGCCTTCCATTCTTTCGTCACCCTGAGCATCTCCTGGAGCAACTTGTCATACACGCTTTCCTGCACAAGGACCCTCTCGGCCGCCTGGCAGTCCTGCCCGGTGTTACCGTAGCATGATTCGGCCACAGCCTGGGATGTCCATGCCAGATCCGCATCGTCTAGCACTATTATCGGGCCGTTGCCCCCTAACTCAAAGACAAGGTGGGTTAGCTTGTCCCCCTGCCTAGCCGCTATCCGTCTGCCCACTTCCACGGACCCGGTGAATCCGATGCCGTCAAGCCTGTTGCTGGAGGTTATGGCTTCGCCCGTGACCTCGCCGTTCCCTTGAACCAGATTGAGGACGCCACTTGGAAGACCCGCTCTCTCGAAGCACTGGACTATCCTCTCCCCCGCGATCGGTGTCTGCTCCGCAGGCTTGAAGACCACCGTGTTCCCTGCTGCGAGACAGTAGCTCAGCGTCGTCAGAGGGACGACATAAGGAAAATTCCAGGGAGCGATTATCGCGAAGACCCCGTACGGCTCCAGCATCGTGAACGCCCTAACTCTCGGGTCCTCGCAAGGGATGTAGGAAGTCTCGACGCGTTTTATCTCTTCGGCCGAGTCGATGAGCAACTTCCTCGCGAGCTCAAGCTCGCCTCTGGCGGCTGTGATAGGTTTTCCCATCTCCAGCGTCACCTCCTTCGCGGACTCCTCCGAGATCTTTTGGAGCTCTTCAGCCGCGCTGACGATGAGCTTCGCCCTTTCGAATCTCGATGTCATCCTCCATCGTTCCTTGGCGGACTCGGCTGCGTCTATCGCAGCCTTGACCTCGTCCTCTGTCGCGACCGGCATCAGCCCGAGGGTCTGACCGGTCGCAGGTGAGACGACCTTGAATGTACTTCCTTTACTCTCGGTCCACTCTCCGTTGATGAACAGGCGGTGGGTCTTCAGCTTGTCCTCGGTGATGCTCGTCGGGGTTTGCATCTAGAATCACGTCGATTGAACGGATTGTGGTATTTAGGTTTCGACTATAGACGCGACGTGTTCGTCATGAGACGCGCTGGGCACCTTCCGCGCTCCTCCTGCCCGCAATTTTAGTTCGCAGCCATGCGTTTCGTTTTTGTATCCTTCGGGATGGCCGTTCTACCGGCATGACAGGCATTCCGCGTCCGGGTACGGCGACCTACCGGCGGATGAGGACTTCCGAAGGTGCTACAAGGACATCTCCCAGCGGCAGCCTCGTCACATGGGACGAGCGGTCCAGGAGAATTGGGGTAGACAATCCATGAAGAGTAAGAGGGAAGTCTACGACTGGGCGGTCGTTGGTGCAGGACCGGCCGGCATTGCAGTGATAGGCAAACTCTTGGACAACGGTGTCGACGGGGGAAAGGTCGTGTGGATAGACCCTAAATTCACCGTAGGGGATTTCGGTGCCAGGTGGGGTCGGGTTTCCAGTAACACGAAAGTGCGTCGATTCCAAGCATACCTGAGGGATTGCAAGTCTTTCGGTTATCAGGCATATGAAAATTCCTTCGCTCTTTCAACCATGGATCCAGACGAAACGTGTATGCTACAGCAGGTAACGGGTCCTTTGCAGAGGATAACGGACAACCTCAGGACGATAGTCAGGTCCGTAGAGTCAAGAGCGTTGAGCGTGGACCCCGAAAATGGGCAACAGTGGGAGATTGAACTTGAGCGTGAACATGTTCTTGCAAAGAAAGTGGTCTTGGCTATTGGCGCGGAGCCGAAGAAGTTGGACTACCAGGTGCCGACGATCAGCTTGGAAGACGCACTCGACGTAGCCAGGCTGGCAAAGGTAGTCGACCGTACGGACTTCGTAGGAGTATTCGGATCGTCGCATTCTGCAATCATGACGGTACGCAATCTCTTGGAGCTAGAGAACCGGCCCAAGCAGGTGGTCAACTTTTACCGGAACCCATTGCGTTATGCCATTGATTACGGGGATTGGATATTGTATGACAACACCGGTTTGAAGGGGAAGACAGCGGCATGGGCCAAGGAAAAAATAGACGGCAAGAATCTCGAGGGCCTACTGCGAGTCGAATCGACACGAGAGAACATAGAACGGTACTTGCCACAATGCTCAAAGGTAGTCTATGCGGTCGGGTTTGAGCCTCGCAGGATTTCGGTCCATGGCGTCGATACGTTGAGGTACAATGAAGACACGGGAGTTATCGCACATGGGTTGTTCGGATGTGGGATAGCATATCCTAGGAAGGTTGTCGACCGCGCGGGAAACACAGAATATGATGTAGGTTTATGGAAATTCATTTACCATCTCGAGCGTGCGGTCCCAATCTGGATGAAAGAGAAAGAGGAGACCAAGAAAACGGGGATGGACCTGGTTGAATCCGGTACCGCTGCAATGCGACCGTGAAGGTCGCAGGTCCCGGTCCACTAGTGACCCGGGGCTTGGCGCGAAGCCTTGCTCTGCTCCTCCTTCCATTTCTCCTCGAGGAGGCTGCCGACAACCACGACCGCCTTTGAGATCTCCCTTTGCATGGCCAAGGGGTCGTAGTTCTTGGGGGCGTCGTACTGGAGAAAGCGCGCGTTCGGGTCCGTGTTCAGGAAACCCTTGCAGGATTCGTAGATTGCCAGGAGCGTTTCGCCGTCGAACTTCTTCAGGTCTGACCTCCACGCGTGGTGGAATCCCTTCCCGCTGACGAAGGTGACCTTGACGTTCCCCTCTGCCTCTTCCCGGATGGACCTCCAAAACTCTAGGGAGACGGGGTCCTCGACGACCTCCCCGCTCTTCAGCTTGCTCCGGTATCGCTTCTTTCTCCTGAGCGCCTCATCCGAAGGGATCTCAAACCGTCGGCCCACCTCCTTGGCGCTGAGGCCGAGGCTGGAGAGGTAGTAGCAGCCCTCGTCTAGCGTGTCGTCGTCCACCTCGCCTTCGCCGGGGATGGGTCTGGAAACCAAAGCTGGGTGCGACGCGTACGTGGTCGATATATCTTCTCGTTATGGTCTCAAGGCACGAAGGAGATATCCTGCTGCACGTTGACCTGTAGTTTGATCACGCGCTTGGTCCTCTTCCACTTGAGCACCCGGGAAATCGAGGGGTCTACCAGCTCGGTGAGCCTCAACGCGTCGGCCCCGAAGAGCGAATCGCGCTTGCTCTCTATGAACGGGTCGGGGATCTCCCTGATGTCAACCTGCTGTATCAGGGCCGCCGCGTGGGTATTGCCCAGCTGCGCGAGCCTGTAGAGCCGGTGGACGCCGTTGGAGATTATCAGCCTGTAGACTGTCTTCCCGGTCGAGGTATCCAAGGCGACGGGTACCTTGAGCACGTGGACGAAGGGTGTGCCCGGACCGACCATCACCGTTATCGCCTTTACGCCGTACCTCGCCTCACCGCCGTCGTCGGAGACATCCAAGTCCTGCAGCGGTTTCATGGGCACCGCAGGGATGTACCGGACGTTCTGGTCCTCCGACGAGAACTGGTAGAGATAGGAGAACTCCCCGGA
>JASHZW010000172.1 GCA_030042335.1 Nitrososphaerales archaeon | reverse complement strand
CATTATGCGTAGTCTCGGGGAGGAGAATATCTCGCGCTTGATCGCGATAGTCGGTCAGGAAAACGTCCTCACCGAGACAAAGGCGATTGAGGACTACACGCACGACATGGCAGACTACGAGTCTGTGCCGGCAGTTGTGGTCAGGCCTCTGACTGAGGGGCAGGTCGCCGAGGTTGTCCGGCTGGCGACAGAGGCAGGTTTCCCCTTGATAGCAAGGGGAGCTGGAAGCAGTCTCACCGGGGCGGCGGTCGTCGAGAACGGAATCATAATCGACACCAGAAGGATGGACAAGGTCCTCAAGATAGACACGGTGAACTGGTACGCCCATGTTCAGCCAGGTATTTCGCTCGAAGACCTGAACAAAGAGCTCAAGCCTCACGGATTCTTCTTCCCTCCGGACCCGGCGAGCAGTTACATCTGCACGGTCGGTGGGGCGATCTCCGAGGGTTCCGGGGGTCTGCGGTGCGTGAGATACGGGACCATGAAGGACTGGGTGCTCGCGCTCCGGGTCGTGCTCTCCGGTGGTAAGGCCGTGAAATTCGGGGAGGCTCTGGCAAAGAACAGGGCTGGCTATGACCTAGTCCACCTGATGGTAGGAAGCGAGGGTACTCTGGGAATAGTGACCGAGGCTTGGCTGAAGATAATTCCAATTCCCAATGTAAAGACCAGGAGGTTCATGGTGACCTTCGACGACTGGGAGTCCGCTGGTGAGGTGATAAGGAGACTCAGGTCCTCCAAGGTACTGCCGAACCTCTTCGAGTTCCTCGACAAGGACAACATACACGCCCTGAATGAGAAGCTCGAGATGAGTTTCGACGAGGCGGAGGCGACCCTGCTGGTCGACGTCGAAGAAACGCAGGTCCCGGTGGCCGAAATCATATTCCACGAGTGTGGGGCCGTGAAGATCACCATGGCCCAGGACGAGGAACAGGCGGAGGCGTTCTACCAGGCACGGGCCATGGCGTACGTGGCAATCAAGACGCTGGCAACCGGCATCCAAGTCGAGGACATCGTAGTGCCTATAGACAGACTTGGAGAGTTCCTCGGTTTCGTGAAGGGCGTGGCAGCCAAGTACGGTATGAGGATACCAGTTAACGGGCACGCCGGCGACGGCAACGTCCATCCCACAATACTCTATGAGCGGGAAGACGAGAAAAGCAGGCAGACGGCGAACGCGGCCTTCGAGGAGATATGCAGGCAGGCGATAGCGATGGGCGGCTCTGTCACAGGCGAGCACGGGGTCGGGATGCAGAAGCCGAGGTTCCTGAGAGAACAGCTCGTCGCTCACGACGGGGAGGAGGCGCTCAGGCTCATGAAGGAGATCAAGGCGGTGTTCGACCGCGACAGGATTATGAATCCCGGAAAGTACGTTGAGGCAGCGTAGGACAATGGACAGGTGCCATGCATGACCGGATGGCTTTTCAAGGAGGAACCCATGCACTATGCATTCGACCAGCTGGTAAAGGATGGCAACATGCGGTGGGATGGGGTCGAGAACAACGCCGCGCTGAAGAACCTGAGGAGCGTGAAGAAGGGAGACGAGATTCTCTTTTACCACACAGGAGACGAGAAGCAGGTGGTCGGACTCATGAAGGCAAGTTCGGATGCCTATCCCGACCCGAACGACAAGGAAGGAAGACTTACTGTCGTCGACGTGAAACCCGTGAGAAAGCTCAGACGGCCCGTGACCCTCGCCGAGATGAAAGCCAGTCCGAAGTTCTCGGGTTTCGACCTTCTCAGAGTGCCGCGGCTCTCGGTGATGCCCGTCCCCGAGGAATTCTGGTCCGAGATAATGAAGAGGTCCGAAGGCTAGCTCAGGCCAACTTCTTCCGCATACGCGCTACCGCCTCCTTGAGGGTGGCGTCCCTCTTCGTGTAGGTGAGCCGCAGCCTAGTCCTTCCTGCGGCTCTACCCTGGTAGAAACTGGAGCCGGGTACTGTGGCGACGCCGACGTTGCGTGTAAGGTATTCGGCGAAGTCGTAATCGTCCATGTTGCTTATCTCTGAGAAGTCAGCGAAGACATAGTAGGCCCCCTCCGGCCGGCTGAACTTGAAGCCGAGTTCCTCGAGTGCGGAGAGCATGAACTTCCTCTTCTTGTCGTAGGTCTTGGTTAGGTTAGCGTAATATGACTCCGGGAGGTCGAGCGCGGCTAGTGCTGCCCTCTGAAGAGGAGTTGGAGCGCAGACCGTCGTGTAGTCGTGGATTGTCCTTATGGCTTTGGTGAGCTCCTTGCTGGCCACGACGTAGCCGAGCCTCCATCCCGTGACGCTGAAGGTCTTTGAGAGGCCGGAGACTGTGACCGTCCTCTCGTGCATGTCGCCTATCGAGGCTAGGCTGACATGTCTCTTCGAATCGTAGGTGATGTATTCGTATATCTCGTCGGTTATCGCCGTCACGTCGTAGTCGCTGCAGAGGTCGGCGACGACCCGCAGCTCTTCCCCGGAGAAGACCTTCCCTGTCGGATTGTTCGGAGTGTTTATGATTATCGCTTTCGGTCTGCTCCGGAATGCCTCCTTCAGTAACTCCTCGTCCAGTCCGAAGTCGGGCTCTCTCATTCTGAAGTGTACCGGTCTGGCTCCTGAGATTATCGTAGCCGGAATGTAGCTCTCGTAGAACGGCTCAGGTATCACGACCCGATCACCAGGGTCTGTCAGGGCAACGACAGCGTCGACTATTCCTTCGGTCGAGCCACAAACAACGGTGACGTTCTCGTCAGGGTCGGCATTGACGTTGTTGAAGCTCCTCATCTTTGAGGCCAGCTTCTGCCTGAGTTCGACTGATCCGATCGTAACCTCGTACTGGTTGTAATCCTCCCTGATTGCGGTCGCGCCCGCGCGCTTTACCGCCAGAGGGGCAGAGAAATCTGGCGAGCCCTGGGCGAGGTTAATCGCACCCAGCTCATCGGCCAGCAGCGACATATCTCGTATGGCCGACTCTGGGAACAGCTTCATCTTGCTGGAGACGGAGACGCGTCGCGTGCTCGCCTTCAATGAGCCACGGCATTGTCACTGGATGTATTTAACGTGAGAACGAGAAGGGACCTGAAACCCATAAGTAAGCACGCGCCTGTACTAAATGCTCGAAGTTGAGGCCTGTCCCTCTGCTGCTCATCGCCGTCGGGGTGTTGATACTGCTGGCAGGCATCGTCTTCACCCTCCAGGGCTCAGGGTACGTCGGTCCTCAGAGCTCATTCATGTTCAACAGCCCCGCGTGGATCTACCAAGGGATTGCGGCAGCCGTCGTCGGACTGCTGATTGTCGCCGGAGGATTCCTTCTTGGGAGAAGACCATCGGGTACTGCCCGATGACCTTCGAGTCCAGTCGGACTATCTACGTCTAGGAGCTACAGGCATCGGGCTCTCGGCGAGGCGGAGATTCGTCTCGTATGTCGAACCCGTCCTGACGAAGCTCACCGTGACCTCGGCGCCTATTGTGGACTTGGAAAGTGCTACCACCAAGGTCTTCATGTCCTGCACCTTGGCGTCGCCTATGCCCACGACGATGTCGCCCTCACGGAGTCCCGCACGATGCGCCGGACCGTCCCTTAGGACCTCGGCGAGAAGTACGCCGGACTCCGTTGAGAGGCCATAGCGTCTCGCGACAGAACGGTTGACGTCAAGTCCAGAGATGCCGAGCCACGGGCGCACGACCCGTCCCTGCTTGGAGATCTGCTCGATTATCCTCTTGATGGTTTCTGAGGGGATTGCGAAGCCGACGCCCTGTGCGAAGGGAATCATGGCAGTGTTCATCCCGATGACCCTTCCCTCAAGGTCGGCGAGCGGTCCTCCGCTGTTGCCGGGGTTGATCGCGGCGTCCGTCTGGATGAGTCCCTCTATGACGAAGTCGGTCCCGGGTAGGGGTCTTCCGAGTGCGCTGATGACTCCAAGTGACACCGTGGGCGCGCCTGGGAGCCCTAGCGCGTTGCCTATCGCGAGAGCGAACTGTCCAACATGCAGCGACTCGGAATCGCCGAGCGTAGCATAGGGGAGGTCTTCCGCGTTCACCTTGATCAGTGCGACGTCGGTTGCCGGGTCAGAACCTATCACTTCCCCGACGAAGGACCTGCCATCCCTAAGGTTGACCTGGACCTTTGCCGCGTCGTCGATGACGTGATGATTGGTTACGATTGTTCCGTGCGAGTCAATGATGATTCCGGAGCCCTGGCCCTCTATTGGCACAAGTCCGAAGCGATTGTCTCTTGCGAGCTTGGTGCTGTCGATCCCCACAACGCTGTCGCTGAGCTTCTCGACTGCGCTTGTGACCTGAGTCTCAAGTTCTGTGAGTACCATTTTGATCATCACCAGGGAGGACTGACGGGCGGGCCCGGCTCAGGTATGGCGGGCCCTGGTCTGGGGCCTCTTGGTTCTGACATCACTAGTCGCTCTCCGGTGCCGCTACGGGGGTGGCTGTGAGCTCTTCCAGCTTGCCGGCGCGCAGGACCTTCAGCTTCGTCGCCTTGCCGACGACATCCTGGCTGAGCTGGCTGGTCAGGTCCCGGAACGACTCGACACTGTTCGTCCCGAACCCGAGGAGGACATCCCCGAGCATCAGACCTGCTTTGTCGGCCGGACTGCCGGGCTCGACCGAGAGGATGACCAGGCCGTACTCCTGCTTTACGCCGGAGACCTTGGTCGTCTGCTCTGGGAGCTGTACCGGATTCGAGACTATCCCGAGATAGGCCCTACCCGTGGGTGCGCCCGAAACGATCCTCTGGACGACCTGCGAGACTTTGCTGACGGGTATGGCAATTCCCCTTGACGATATCAGGGCGACGTTCATGCCGACCATCCTGCCGGATGGGTCGACGAGCGGCCCTCCCGAGTAACCCGGATTGACCCGGGCATCAGTGACTATGGCTTCGTCAATCTGGACTCCCCACCAGCCACCGATGTTGCGCTTTACGCCGGTGATTATCCCGGAAGTGGCGCTTGCACTGGGACCAAAGGCGTTCGCTAGTGCGAGCACGAACTGGCCTACCTTGAGCGACTCCGAGTCACCTCTCTGAATCGGCTGGAGCTTCGTGTCCGCCTTCAGGAGTGCGATGTCAGACGTCCTGTCTTTGCCGACGACCTTGGCAGTGAAGGTCTGTCCGCCTGCGGTGACCTGCACTTCGTTCAGTCGCCTTACGACGTGGTAAGCCGTGACGATGTGTCCGTTCTCGTCCCATACGATTCCTGTTCCGTTGCCTCCATCGGAGCTGATACTCACGACGGATGGACTTGCGCTCTCCGCAACCTGCTGTAT
>JASHZW010000171.1 GCA_030042335.1 Nitrososphaerales archaeon | reverse complement strand
TCCACGAAGAGGCCTTCGATGTTGGCGTCCTCGAAGAGCTCCTTCGAATACTTCCAGTAATCGGCCCGCGTTCGCTTATTGCGCGCCTCGATGACCTCGGACAGGTTCGGTGAGCACCCTAGGAACTTCGCCATGTGGTGCATTATCTGCCTCCCCATCGGGGTGAACTCGGAATGGAGGACGTTCTCGGGGTCCTTGGCTTCCTCGGCGGTAAAGCCTCCCATGTTCATGAGGCTCATGTAGAACTCCTTGGTGATCTCCTTCGTGCTGTCGTCCCACGGATGGCTGTGGTGGTCTATAGCCGGATACGACGAAAAATCGAGCTTCAACGTTCGAGGCGGCCTCTCCGAGGGCTAATATGCGTTGCCAGCCCCAGAATGGTTCTGGTAACCTGGGTCCTCTGTGAAGATGGTAGCTGGAGGGTCACGAAGCAGGACTAGGTTTTGTTTCGCCAGGGGCAGAAGTTAGAGGCGGCTGGTGGATTTAGCGAAGTATAGCGGCCGGTTGCATCCCAAGACGCCAGCCATTGCGACTAAGAGACCTATGATTGCCGGTTAGATTCCAGCCGTTTTGTCCTTCATGTAAAGACCGGGGTCCACAGTAATAACTCATGTGAACAGTTCGTTCGCTCGTTTCTCTTTGAAAGAGCATCAGAAGAGCTCGAGGAGAGCGTCGACCTCGAACTGGGTGACCTTATCTGCCATCAGCGCTATCTCCTGCTCCTTGTGGATGACGTACTGCTCGTGCATGCGGTCTCCCATCGCCTTCCTCAGGCAGTCATCCTGCTCGAACGCGGAAAGCGCCTCGGACAGCGACCGGGGCATCAGCTTGTAGCCCTTCTTCTTTATCTCGCGGTCGCTGAGTGATGAGATGTCCGACTTCAGGGGCTCGCCGGGGTCTGTCCCCTTCTCAATCCCCTCGAGACCGCATGCGAGTATCGAGCCCATCGTGAGGTAGGGGTTCATGGTGGGGTCGGGGAACCTGCACTCGATTCGAGCGGACCTGCCCCTCTCGTCTGGTATCCTGACCGCGGCACCCCTCGCGCCGGCCCCGTAGACGACGGCGTCGGCGTTCCACTTACCCGGGAGTATGCGCTTGTAAGAATTGGAGAAGGGCGCGGCGACGGCCGAAAGGGCTGGCAGGTGCTTCACCACGCCCCCGATAAAGTGGTATGCGGTCGGGCTGAGGCCCATCTTCTTGTCCTTCGGGTCGTCAAATACGTTCCTGCCCGCCTCGTCCCAGAGGCTCATGTGGAGGTGCATCCCGTTGCCCCACCAGTCGTGGCCTATCTTCGGCATGAACGACGCGATATAGCCGTGCTTGCGGGCGATGGCTTTTGTGGCATCTCTGAAGAAGACGACGTCGTCCGCGGCCTTCATCCCTTCGTGGTGCTTGACATCGAACTCAAGCTGGCTGCGTCCGCCCTCGACGTGGCCCTTGGTCATGTCGACGTTGACCGATTTGAGCGCCTCGACCAGGTCTATGATGAACTGGTGGTACACGTTGAAACCTTCCTGACTGTGGGTGAGGAAGTTGTCGAGCCTCGTGACCTTCCCGTCTTCACGCTTGACGAGCATGAACTCCCCCTCGAATCCGACCTGCAGAGCGTAACCCATCTTTGCCGCCTTCTCGAGCTGCTTCTTGTAGAAGTTCCTCGTGCAGAACTCCGAAACCGTCCCGTCCTTTTCGTGGACGAAACCAAGAAAACGACCAACCCCGGTCGTGTAGGTCGGGATGACGAATGTGTCTGGGTCGGGGATGATCGCGAAATCACCTTGGACTATGTCCATCGAGGCGTTCCTTACCGGGATGTCGACAGAGCTGTAGGCATAGTTCGCGCGGGCCGTCTTGAACCCGTTTTCAAGGAATGCGTCAAGGTCAGTGGCGTTGACCGGCTTCATCCTAGGAACTCCTGTAAAGTCGAGATAGCTGACCCCGAGCATGACGACGTTGTGGTCCTTGATCGCCTTCTTAATCTCGGAACGCTGCAACTCGGCGCACGCAAGGCCGAGGCGCTTTAAGGGTTTCCGGAGAGGTTGCGGCTAGTGGGCGTTGCTCTTCAGGAACTTGACCAGGGCGACAAAGTTGGGGTTTGTGTCTCCCCTCGCGAAGCGCACGACCGAGTCCCTTCCGTTGACCGTAACTCTCCTCTCCGGCTGATAGGGTATCTCGGTGAAGAAGACGACCGCGTAGTGGATGCGCCCCTTCAGGTTCTCGGTCACCATCTCGGGCGTGACCATGAACTCCCCTGTGACGAAGGCTATGCCGTCGACCCAGTGGACGGTAGGTGTCGCACCCTGCTTCTGGGCCTCTACCTGCGACGCCACCCACAAGAAAAAGTCCTGGACCTCTAGCTTCCTCAGCTCGTGGACGATGATCTTCTCGTACGGCTTGTACTCTACCTCTACCACGGAATATCTCTCGGGCGCTCGTCCGCGCCCCTTCGGAATTAAGCGTATCCGCCGGCTACATCAAAAGGGCGACCGGACGGGTGATGCTAGCGCTGCCTCCCTGCAGCGCTAGTGGTGTCCCCACGAAGAGAAAGTCCTTCCCGACGAGCTCGTCGAGGTTGTTGAGGTTCTCAAAGACCACGATACCCTTCGGCAGCAGTGCCTTGTGCGCCTCGAAGGGGGCGTGGTCGGGGCTGGGTGCGTCTATGCCTATCCCCCCGACGCCGAGCTCGACCAGGTACTGCGCGGCCTCCTTGGTGATGTCAGGGTGGTCCATCCACTCGGGAGTCGTGCTCTTCGAGGTGTAGTCGAGATGGAAGAGCACAATCCAGCCCTTCCCGACCTCACCCGCATGGCCGCTGGCTTTGACGGCCTTCTCGATATCGGCCCTCCCTATCTGGAACTTCTTCGCTTTCTTCGAGAAGTCGAGCACGACGCCGGGGCCTATGAAGTGCGACAGAGGAACCTTGTCTATCGAGGAGCCTCCGGCGACCAGATGCATCGGAGCGTCGACGTGAGTCGAG
>JASHZW010000170.1 GCA_030042335.1 Nitrososphaerales archaeon | reverse complement strand
TCCTCGAGTTGAGGTGCTGCATGAAGTCCAGCTTCTTCACCACATCTTTGTACCCCTCAGGTATCCTGCTTCCCTGGATGACCGCATGGCTCCCGCTCCCGTACCCGCAAAGGACCACGTTCTTTCCCGCGAGGTCCTCCCTGTCGTTCTCCAGTAAGCTGTCGAGCCCCACAAAGACCGAGACCGAGTAGGAGTTCCCCACCAGCTCCGGGGCGATTATCGAGCTCCCGATGTGCCTCTCGAAGCTGTCCATGAACAGCTTCGTCTTCATGAAACTCCTCCTGTACTCCTTGTACGCGTCGCTCATGTAGTAGTCGAGGTCGCTCATGCCCGCCCTCGAGGGCTCCGGCCCGATCTGCGCCTCGACCTCGTTCCAGCGGGAAAGGTCCCTCCACTCGTGAATCAGCAGCGAGGCATACGCAGAGATCACCATCTTCTTGTGGGGGTTGTGGTAGATTGCCCTGTCGATGTAGTCGAGGATCGTCTGGTCCGCCCCTATCTTCACAAGCCCCTGCCTCCTGATCGACGTCTGGAAGTTCAGCCAGGCCTCCTTCATCTCGCTGAGGTACGAGGCGTACGACCTCGCCCCGTCGACCAAGGCCACGGTCCTCCCTCCCGGCTTCTTGAAGTCGCGCTTCTCGTTTCTGAGCGCCGAACCCAGCTCTCCCGGGACTATCTCCAGCGCCTTCGCCTCCTTTCCCACGAGGAGGGCGGCGGCTGCGGCGCCCTGGGTGGGCTCCTCCCCGCTGTTCAGGTTGTACTTGGCCACATCCGTCGCTAGTATCAGGGCGTACTTTCTGCTGTTCCAGCCCGCCGCGAACCAGGCGCCCGTGTCCAGAAGTCTCTCTATCCCGCTCACGCAGGCGAACTTCTGCTCGTAGCCCAGGACGTGCGAGAGAGAACCTCTGCCGTAGACGTCCTCTAGCATCCCGATGACGTCGGAGACGAGCGCCCTCGAACCGTCAAGGCTGCTCTCGGTAGGGGTGTCTATTCTGAAAATCTCGCTGGGACTTATGCCAAACTTCTGCATGAGCCTGTAGGCCGCCGTCGCTGCCATGCTCGCCTGGTCCTCGTTGGGGGGCGCGACGGCGAACGTCCTGATGCCGACACCCTCTGTAAAGTGCTTGGGGTCTTTCCCCCTCGCTCGCGCGAGCTCTGCGTTATCGACGTAGAATCCGGGCGAATAAACGTAAAGGGCCTCTATGCCAACGCCCGCCATAAGTTACTCGGGCCGCCGCAATCGTCAACTATAAAGGCCTTCTTCGGCTTATTATTAATACGCCCGCTGCCGAAGGCGCCGCAGCTTGAACGTGGTGGGCCTTGATTTGGCCGGAAGCCCGAACCGGAACACCGGGTTCTGCCTCCTGCACAGGCACCTCGTATCTACGTCCGTGCTCCACACCGACGAGGAGATAATCTCGGAGACCAGGGTGGCCGACCCTGGCGTCGTCAGCATAGACGCCCCGCTCTTCCTGCCCTTGGGCAGGAAGAGCCTCGAGGACCGGGGTCCTCCTCACCTGCGCGCCTGCGACAAGGAGCTCCTCCGAATGAAGATACGCTTCTTCCCCGTGACTCTTGGGCCCATGAGGATGCTGACCGCGAGGGGGATGAGGCTCAGGAAGGTATTCGAGGACGAAGGACTCACGGTGATAGAAGCCTACCCCGGCGCCGTCCAGGACCTCATGGGGATCCCGAGGAAGCAGGCAGGAATCGAGGAGCTGCGGAAAGCCCTCGTAGAGTTAGGCATAGGAGGTGGGATAAAGAAGAAGGATATCACGCACGACGAACTCGACGCCGTCACCTGCGCCATACTGGGCGAGATGTACCTCGACGGGAACTATCAGGCGATAGGAGACCCCGACGAGGGGGTCATGATCCTGCCGGACCTGTCGCGCCTCCGGTCGCACTAGCCGATTTCAGATACTCGGCGACGGCGGTCTCGTTGTTCTCGGTCCTCAGGAAGACCGGGACGTTCTTCCTCCTGGTCGCCTTGTAAGAGACGAAGACCCACTCGCCGGTGTCGAGCTGGGCCGTCCTCTCGAGCACCTCGAGCGGAAGCCCGAAGGACTCCGAGATCACCATCCTGTCGTAGAACCTCGGCAGCGTGCTGACGAAGTAGCTGTGGAGCTGCTGCAGTGCCGAGACATTCAAGCGTGCGACCCTCTGCGTCGCCAGCCAGCAGTGTATCCTGTACTTCCTTCCCTGCCGCAGGAGCGACTCGACTGCGAGGTTCGAGTTGACCGTACCGTCTCTGTCTCGCGGTTCGCCGGGTATGTACTCCTGTGCCTCGTCCAGGACCACGAGTATCTTCTTCTTGCTCCCCTGCTTCTTCCTGAGCGAAAGGAGCCTCCTTACGAGACGGCTGACTATCATCCGGGCCTCCGCCGGCTCGGGCAGGTAGAGCACGTTGAGCCTCGGTGCCTTGTCGTTGACCAGCTCCCAGGCCAGCTTCTCGGGTGTCAGCTCCTCATCTTCCGGTCCTCTTGCGTTCGGCTGATCGACGTACTCGGCTATCGCCTTGACCTCCGCGTGGAGCGAGGTCCTGTCGTTCAGATTCCTCTTTACGTCGTCGAGCAGCTTGATCAGCTCCGACTTGGAACCATCATCCAGTTCCGAGAGTTTGAGGTTCCTCCTGAGCCCTCTTTCCTTGAAAAAGTCGCGCTCGAGCCTCTCCAAGGCGATTTTTGCCACGACCGCCCCTGACTTGCCCTCCTCAGCGGTCGACTTCAGCAGCTCCTCAAGTGACGAAAGGTCGAGGGCGGTGGACCCGGCCCCGAAGGAAAGCTTCTGCACCAGCTTCTTCTCCATCAGCGAAGTGAAGATGCCCCTTACCGCGTCGTCGCCCACCGTACCCTCGAGGCTCTCAGGAATCACCTGGGAGTTGTACAGCTGTTCCTCGTCCTCCAGGGGCTCGTACGAGAGGATCCTCCCGTCTGTCTCCAGGATGTCTATCAGGTGCGTGGCGTACTCGCCCGAGACATCGATAACCACGGTCGTGATGTCCTTCCTCGCCTGCATGACCTTCCGGATGAGGATGCTCGTAAGGTTGGATTTTCCTGCGCCGGTATTGTGACAGAAGACACCGCCAAACCCGGCCATGAAGTTCTCGGCACCGGGTACAGAGACGTCATAGACGAAGGAGCCAGGAGCTTCCACCTCCTGGATATCGAGCACCTCGAAAAATGCCAAGTCGGACTGAACTATTCTCTTCGTCTCCTCAAGCTGGCCAGGGAGCCTCCGCAGAAGGGCCGTGGCTTGCGTCTTCGTTCCTTCTTTCACAAAGTACTTTCCCATGTTAGTCCTGTAGTACCCGTCGGTTAGAGCCTCGTTGCCACCCCTTGCGTCGGCGCCGTCATATGACAGCAGTCTCCTGACCTTGGTGTCGAATACCTCGACCATCGACTTGTTGACTCTCAGCTTGAGCTTCGAGACGTCCGATTGATGCGAGTGGATTCCGAGAAGGTCCGGGGACAGCTTTGCTGCCGGGAAAACGGGCTCCGCTCTTTCCCTCTCCTTCCGAAAGTCCCCCTCGGCCATTTCCCTGACGCTTGGGAACTTCATCTGGTAGTGAATCCCGGCCTCAATCTTCCTGCCCTCTATATGGGCCGGGCTGTCTGGCTTCCAGATCGTCGATGTCGCCACGCAACCTT
>JASHZW010000169.1 GCA_030042335.1 Nitrososphaerales archaeon | reverse complement strand
CAGGTCATCCCGGCGGGCTCATAGACTTCGGTTGAGAGACCCGCAGACCGGTGATCGGGCCAACAACCCGACCGGGGGTTCAAAGGGATGGCGAGCTCTTCTCGCCCCTGAAAATCCACCCCCCGCTACCTTTTCGTCTAGTCACCGCCATCGAGGGTGAATTTCTTAACTGTGACCGGCGAGACCCCATACGAGTTGACAAGAGACTCCACCCGCTCGGTGCACGGCACCGAGGAACTGGATGAGCTTACAGGGTCTGTCCTGGCTCCGATCTACCAGACGGTGACGTTTGGGTTCAAGAAAGCGGATGCGGTGGCCAAGGCAGTCACGGGGGAGAGCGGCGACTTCGTCTACACCCGGTGGGACAATCCTACAACAAGAATACTAGAGAAGAAACTCGCCGACCTGGAGGGCGCGAAAGACTGCGCTTTCTTCTCTTCTGGGATGGCTGCGATATCGACCGCCATACTGGCTAACGTGAAGAAGGGAGACCACGTACTTGCCACAAGGGACCTGTACGGGGAGGCATACCGCCTCATTCACGATATCCTTCCAAGTTTCGGGGTCAGCACTACGCTAGTCGACACAGATGACCTGGGCGCTATGGAGCGACAAGTCAGGAAGAACACGAAGGTCGTGTACGCCGAGACACCGACGAATCCGACACTGAAGCTCGTCGACATCCGTCGCGCGGCCAAGATAGCCCACTCAGTCAAGGCGATGCTCATAATCGACGGCACTTTCTCCTCCCCGATAGGTCAGCAGCCCCTCAAGCTCGGGGCAGACATGGTTGTCCACGGCGCTACAAAGTACCTCAATGGACACTCAGATGTGATGGCGGGTGCCGCCGTAGGTAGAAAGGAGGATATCGACCGCATCAGGAGGATGAGGAAGGTCCTCGGTGGGACGCTCGACCCTCACGCCGCTTTCTTGGTCATCCGCGGCATGAAGACGCTCGCGATAAGGATGCAGAAGCACAACGAGACCGCCGCCGCGCTGACTGCGTTCCTTGAGTCTCACAGCAAGGTGAAGAAGGTGAACTATCCTGGGCTCGAGAGCCACCCGCAGCACGCTCTGGCTAACAGGCAGATGAAAGGCTACGGAGGGATGTTCAGTTTCGAGCTGAAAGGGTCAATCGAAGACGCGATGCGCTTCACGGAGTCCCTCAAGATCGCAATCCTAGGAGCAAGCCTTGGAGCTGTCGAGACCCTCGTCGTGCAGCCCGCCACGATGACACACACTCAGCTGACGCGAGAAGACCGACGGAGGACTGGCATCTCGGATACGCTCATTCGCGTCTCCGTAGGAATCGAAGATGCCGAAGATCTCATCGACGACTTCGAGCAGGCGCTTGCAAAGGTGTGAGCGGGTCCGGCCCGATCCAGCCGTCGACTAGCGGCTGCGAGGAGTATGATTCCCTGCCGTATCGGATGAGCTGCTTGGTAAGATGCCTCTGTGCACCTGGGGAAGGAAGGTAGATTCCCGGGTTGATCTCCCGACCGACCTCCACAATCCTGGGTCCTCCCGCCTGCCTAGCGCCACAGACCCTACACTGGAATCCCTTGTCCTTTCCCTCCGACTTCATCCTCCTCCTGCACTTCTCGCATGTGGGATTCTTACGCCTCAGTTCGGCCGCGACGGACATCACCTCGATCTTTTCGACGTTCAGAATACTCGGGTGCTTTTCTGAGGCACGGCGTACCCCGCCGAACAACCGTAGGTGGTCTCCGGCAATCATCTTCCGCGCGATGCTGTGCAGGTCGCCAGCGGGGGAGTAGACCGCGCATGGTACGATTGCATCCTCGACGCGGAGCGAGATGTATACGTGTCCTCCTTCACCGGTATCAGCGGACGTCACGATGCCTTCGAGCCATCCAGAGGAATAGACGCTCAGAGGGATGCTCAGCTTATTCTTTAGATGGGCATCGGTGCACTGGTTGGACGCATAAATCATCTGTCCGGCGAGCACCTCCGAGTACCTGACTCTGCCGAAGGCGGCGAGAGCAACCGTGGGTGAAACGGCCCTGATGCCGAGAAATACGGGGTCTGGTCCGTGGGGAGTTATGAGGACCCTCTTCTTTCGATGGTCGTAGTTGTTGAGGACATTCGGGAACATTTCACGCTCCGCACGTTCGACGGAGTCTTCTTCGACCGCACGCGGGGTTCCGCAGTTCTCGGGTCTTCTGTAGGCGATGACCTCGTATGTGTGGTCCTCCTCCTCTGTGAACCCTAGGCTCGCGGCCGCGCCCACTAGGCCCATGCCGTTGCCGAGGGTGACATACTCGATTCCCTGCTCATCCAGTAGACGTCTGACCTTCTTAGGGTTGACGACGCGTGAGACCGCTTCCTTGTAGAGGGATTGAAACATCTTGTCCGGCTCGCCCCGGACGAACACCATCCCAGAATTCGCCCCGTTTTCGACGTCCGAGAGCTCTCGGAACAGCGAACGCGCGACCTTGAAGGCCTCGTCGGGCCGCTTCGACTGAAAGTCTAGACAGACGGCGGCATTGCCGCGTGTCTTGAACGGGATATTGGGATTCAATCGGACCAGTCTCGGATAGCGGCTGAAAGTACAGCCCTGAAGGATCAGTGCTTCCGCTATGCGGTAGCCAAGATGTGTGGTGCAATGACCAAGCTTGGAGTCGGTATCATCAAGCCCTATAACGCACCGCAAGGGATGGCTCCAGAACACCGAGGATGATTTAAGGGATGCCGGGGCCGCGTATGTCAGAGAAGTGCTCCCGGCATCGCATCTTCTCGATCGCGATCGGTCTACCGTGCTCTGACTCCGCAAAAGTCCCGGATCGTCTGCTCGAAGATGAGAGTTGCACTCTCGACCTCCTTGAGAGGGATGTACTCGTCGGCGGAATGGGCCAATCTTATGTCTCCAGGACCGAAGAGGCAGGTGGGAATCCCCTTCTTGCTGACGAGGAGCGCGGCGTCGGTCCAGTAGGGAACCCCGATTATGGCAGGGTTGCGATGCATGACGTCCTTGAAGGCGGCGCTCAGGGTCCGGACCACGGGCTCTTCCCTCGAAATGTCAAGTCCGGGTTGGTAGAAGAACGAGGTGACGCGGGCGCTGAACTCCGGGTCCCCTGCCGAGAGCTCGTCGACGACCTTCTTGACCTCCTTCACTGCCACATTCTTCGACTCCGCAGGCAGCGTCCTCCTCTCGAGACGGATGCTGCAGGTCTCCGGCACCACCGACCACTCGGTGCCGCCAGTGATGGTCGACATGTGCATCTTCGGGTTCCCGAGCAGCGGATGACTGATGGACTTGTATGACTTTTGCAGCGCGGAGAGTCGTTCGACGAGCTTCGAAGCCTTCACAATCGCGTCTACACCCTTCTCAGGGACAGAGCCGTGTGATGCGCGTCCGTGGATATCCACTCCCACCCAAGCGTATCCCTTGTGTGCTATCGCGATGCCGAGACTGGTAGGTTCGCCCACAATCGCTGCGTCGCTGGTGTATTCCTTGATTATCGCGTTCGTCCCTGCCGAGAGGTACTCCTCGTCGATCACTCCCGTGAAGATAAGGTCTCCTTTGAGCTCCGAACCGGAGTCGGAAAGGGCCTTGATGGCGCCTAGCATGGACGCTATGGAACCCTTCATGTCGCAGGCTCCCCTTCCGTGGAGCAATCCCTTGCTGTCGACGACTGCGCCGAAAGGATTCTTGGTTTCTTCCGTCACGCCGACAGTGTCCATATGACCATTGAGCATGAGCGATTTGCCGCCGCCGGCACCCTTCACGGTGCCTATGACGTTCGTTCTTCTCCCCTTTACCTTCTGCAACCGCGTCTGAGCCCCGTAAGACTGAAGCCGCCCTCTGATGAACTCGGATATCTCGGCCTCGCCGTTCCCCTTTCCTTCGAAAGGGTTGACGCTATTGATCTTGACGAGCTCCTTCAACATCGAGATGCTCTCGTATACTCCCGACTTCTCGACCTTCATCACACCGCGATTGAACTCACTGCTGAGATAAACTTGATGCGACAAGACAGCAGCAACGCGAACTGGTGGCACACTGAACAAACAGACTGCATCCACTTAAGCTGCGGTCGACTTTCACAACGATTAGCGGATGCTCGAGCCTGATGCCCGATGGAATGGCAGTTCCGCCGGAGGATTCACTTCATGAGCAACGAGCTCAGCAAGCTAATCGTAACGACCATTCTCAACCAGGGTGTAAGCGCATCCGAGGTCAAGGACTGGCACTTCAAAGTCAGGGAGGTGGATGGTGTCTACTATGTCGACCTCTCCACGAGCGTGGCCATATCCCCGAAGACGCAGTTGACGAGGAAAGAGAAATTCGGGAGGTTCCTGATTATTGCTTTCGTGATGAGCTCTCTCGCAGCCTTCGGTCTAGGCTCGGTTGGTATGCTCCTCCCGGACGCGTATGTGGGTAGGGACCTAGTACTCATCAGCACAGCCCCCGCGTTTGTGGCCCAGCTCATCGGAGCAAGGTTCCTTGTACGCGCATACCGGAGGCACCAGGAAGGCCAGATTGAGAAATCGGCCCGTCACGGCACGGGTGAGACTGCAGAAGGATCCAGAGACCTCGCCTTCCAGCAATAGTCCTCATCGCAACGACACGAAGCTACGTAGACGGCGTTCCTAACAGATTTATGTGTAAAACGACTTTCTCACGAAGGATTGCTAAACTGGGCCAGAAGTCTTCGCGAGACCGCCTGCCCCAAGATAGCGGATGTCAGAGGGCCAATCGTCAGGACTTGTGGTCTGCTCCTCGTCGCTACGATAATTGGTTTCGTGGATGACCTGCAGGTGAGATACGTGGACGTCGCCAGCTTTGGCGTCGACGTCGAAATCGTGTATCAAGCCTGCTTCATGACAGCGGCAGCAATCGGAGCGTACGCCGTGCTTCATCACAGGGATTGGAGCCTGCATAGAAATCTGTCCAACCTGCTGATGGCCATCCCTGTAGCGGCCATGGCAGACAACGTGTCCATCGACTTCGGTACCCTAAGGCCCTACGTGATCATTATACCGAGTCAGGGATATGAATGGAGACGACAGGTCTTCAATCACATAACCGCATTAAGCG
The DNA here is from genome assembly GCA_030042335.1 of Nitrososphaerales archaeon. The sequence continues at coordinate 5,199 of JASHZW010000169.1, read as the reverse complement.
GGGTGGCTCAGCTCGTGAACCAGCAGTCGCTGGCGACAGGAGTGCTGGATGGTTATGTCATTGCAATAGGCATGGCCGGAGTTTACGTAACACTACAGTTCATGCTGTGTAGAAGGGCCAATCGTCTCAAATTCTCTGACTGAAACCGCTTCTGGATATGGGCTCGTCTTTCAGAACATTTCCGGCGAAAAACTTGCGCTAAGGGGCATAATGAGCCAGTCGATGGATTGCACGTGTTATCCTCCGCTCTGCTCGAGCCGGAGGGGCAGGTCCGCGCCTCGCCCCTGTGCAAGGCCGCGGACATAGACATCATCGTTCCTGAGTTCAACGAGCTTTCAAGGCGACCCGACAGGTTCGACGCCCAGGTCGCCTATTTCTCGGATCTTTCGCGCAGATTCAACGTGATCCTGGTCGACGACGCATCGACCGATGGTAGCTGGGAAAGACTACTGAACCTGAACTCGCGAAGGGGCGGAAGGCTGCACCTAGTCAGGATGGAACGGAATGGACAGAAGGTTCAGGCGATAAAGCAGGCCGTCGAAATGAGTCGGGCGGAATTCGTGCTTCTCACCGATTTTGACTCGACGGTGATGAACCCTGAGAGAATCCGTCGGGCCCTGAGGAAGTTCATGTCTAACCCTAATCTTGCGAGTGTTTCGCTGCGGCTCATGCCAGAGGGTCACTCGCTGTTCAGCAAGCTTCAGGACCTAGAGTATGCAATTGGCAGAGCGGTATTCTGCCGATACCTACTGACGCAGAGCAAGCTTAGGTGCGTATCGGGGGCCGCGGGTCTTTGGAGAAGGAGCGCCCTCCGAGAGACGCTCAGGGAGCACAGCGGGAGGCACAACGGAGACGACTTCGAAGCGACCGCCATAGCTATGCGAAAGGGCTACGCGATGGCCTACGAAAAATCAGTGATTGTGGAGACATTCGTCCCGCAAAACCCGAAGGATTTCTTTCGGCAGAGAAGGAGATGGGAGCTCGGCGCTCTGGAAACCTACGACAAGGAGAAACACTTCTACCTCGAACAGATCAGGACGCTGCGCAGCAAGCTGGGACACGTCACAATCTTCGACTGGTATACCTGGCTCACGGCACTCACCCTGCCGCTCTTCATAGTCAATAGTCTGCTAAATCACACCGTTTTTGAGGTCTACATCTGCGCGCAGGGTGCCCTGACGGCGATGGCGGGCTACCTTTCGCGTGACGAGGTCCGTAATCGAAAGGAGCTTCTGCTGCTGCCCCTCTTTCCCTTGTATACCATTTTCGCCGTGATTCCACGGCTCGCCGCCATGTATCAGTTCTTGAGGGCCAAGTCACGCAGCAATCCCTCGGTTCCTCCTGTTTGGTCTGGAGAAAGCTCGGCGCTCGCCCGCTAGTCCTCGACAGGAAAACCAAAAACGTAACCGCTGTATGCTCGACCCGGATGTGCAAGATTGCCAGTGGACTATCTCTTCCTTGTCAGGCATGGGGAAACCAAGGCGAACGAGAAGGGCATAGAGGCAGGCCCCCGCGACTATCCCCTGACCAAGAGGGGTCGGAAGAACGTCAAGTTTGTCGCCAAGGCACTTTCGGACATCAAAGTTCGCGCCGTTTACAGCAGTCCAATCTTCAGAGCCGTAGAGACGGCTGAAATTCTCGCCAAGCCGCATCATCTCAAGGTGAAGACCCTAGAGGAACTCACGGAGGCCAAAATAAAACCGGAATTCGTGGGGAAGAAGGGCAGGCACCACGTACTTGAGAACCCCGAGGCCTATCTGGAGATCAACGATGAACTGCGCGCTCGGACATCGGAGGCCATCGAGATGGTTAAGAGTGAGAGCAGCGGAAATGTCATCGTCGTCTCCCATGGCGACGTGATAAGCGCCATTCTTGAGACCGTGGTCGAGCGGAGGATTACCAGTCAGAGGTACTACGTAATGTATTCCGAGCCCGCCTCCCTCAGCGTGATAGACCTCAGGAATAGGCCGTTCCTGATGCTCTACAACTACCGTCGGAAGATGCTAGCGGAGCTTTAGTCGTCGTGCCGCTTAAATATCGCGAGGGTGATTATTCCGCTAAGAGAAAATTGGGAGAGATGACCGTCGAAGTCACTTTTCGAGGTACCACCGGAATTGGCACGGTCACGGCAACCGTGGACACTGGCGCCACCAACACGACGATAGGGAGGCGTCTGGCCGAGCGAATCGGTATTGTTGCTGTCGACAGCCAGGAAGTAGTCCTGGCAAACGGGAAATCGGATATTGTAGGCGTGGGAAGCGCCGATATAGAGATCTAAGGAGTGAGGCGCGTGGTGCCTGCATTCATCTACGGCTCCAACCTTGTCGGTCTTACTACACTGGAGGCAGCGGGGTTAAGAATCAATCCGGTTACGAGACGGCTGGAAAAGATGTCCGGAATGCTGCTGGGAATAAGAAGTAATTGAAACGGGCACTCGGCCAGCGGAAGAAAGCCGAGATAGCGGTGCTTGCCGGTGCGTCATACGAATCTCTGGTCGAGCTAGCCAAGAAAGCGCCGATTAAGCAGCGAGCGGTTCGCGAATTTGCTCGGAAAGGTCGGCACTAGCCTTCGACGACAATCATCGTCAGAGCATAGCGAATCGTCTTCATTTCAATCTCGCAATCAACCGGCCGATTTCTGACTCTGCGTCTGCCGCTGTGTACTTGAGCGCCACGTTCCTCCTTCGTAATTCATCAAGGAGTTTCCAGAGCGACACTCCCGCGAGCGCCGACGCTTGCTCCAGGGATATCTTCTCCTTGATGTAACGGTCTATCGCAATGTCAATCTTGGCTTCCGATAGTCCCTTGTCCACTAATTTCCTCAACAGCGTTGACTGGTCATCCCCTGTTAGCTCTTCCAATTCTTTGAGGGATTTCTTCAGGTGTTTGGGTATCACGAATGATATTCTTTCACTCAAAGCGTTTCCCTCGCTCGACGAACTCTTGAATTACATCGCCACTAATCCAGCCCTGCGAGCCGTAAGCCTTTACGTTCTTCTGATAATCCTGCATCGTCAGAGTATGATTAGCCAGGAGCTCAAGCATGAGGCCCAAGGTTGTCGTGGTGTCCAAATTGTAGAGCTCCGCCATCCGCCGCCCCCTGAGGTCGTCGATGAACAGCCTCTCACTCTTTTCCAGAGCCAACGCGATTGCCTCTGCTTCTCCCTTTCCGACGACATCCGAGAGCTCTGTCGCCAAGTTCATCGACTTGGACGAGAGCTCTGAAGTCTTGAGCCAGCCTTCCGCTTCGAGTTTTTCGAGAGCCAGCGCGTCAAGGTAGCCGTCCGACTTCCCTCTTTCAATAGCCTCTACCCTGACCGCCGGGGGAATCATTACTGAAGGGAAGACCTTCCTGGCATACCCAAGTTTACCGAGTCTCGACAGATGAATCAGGGGGCTTGAGTTGCTGACGGGCATCGATATCTTCGTAGGGGTCGTTTCGATATAAGTATTACGATATATGAATTTATAATATCCTTGTTGACGCTGCCGATAGTGGAACGTATCTTAGATACGTATCAATGATGAGGAACACTCTATAAGGCAAGTGTCACCTCTGGCCCCATGCCGTTTCCAGTCGTGCTGCATGGGGTAGGGTGATTCCGAGGGCATGGGCTCGACAGTCTTCCTCCTCAAGACCATCCTCTTTTTCGTGATTCTGGCACTCTCGTACATCGGGGTCGAGGCGGTCTTCGACCTCGTCGCCTCGGCACCCGCACTGCTCGGAATGTCGCTTCCTCCGGGCGGGTTCACTGGTGCAGTTCAGGAAATCATCCTCGGTCTCGCGTGTGTAATCGTCGGAGTCTTCTTCACAGCACCATCGGCGCTTGCTCTCGTCGGGCACGGAGGAGCTTGGGTCACGCATGTGATCCTGAGGATGGGTAAGGCAGTCCTCGCGGCGCTCGGTGTCGTCATGGCCTTCGTTGTCGTCTATGCCGCGGTGGCTGCAGAGCTCTCGTTCCAGCTCTCTGCTAGCCTTCCAAGCATCCCGGTAGGGGTCATGGCCCTCGGAATCGCGGCGATTCTCGCCATCTTCGGGTGTACCCTCCTCATCGGCCGTTTCCCGGACATCCCGTTCGCCATTCCGGGGTCGGACATCCTCCTTCGGAAGACGAGCAATCGAGCCTCCATCGAGCTCACCCAGATGCCTGTGGGGCAGCTTCGAGAGAAGGAGAAGGAAGAGAAGGTGAAGAGCGAGGTGGTCAGATTCCAGCGCTTTCTCCAGACGCTGGCCAGCCTGGGTTACGTCTGTGAGCTCTCGCTCGTGTTCAGGGAAGGCAGGGGGAGGATACTCCTGACCGCGTCGGGCGGTGACCCCGCCGCGCTTCTCCAGAGCCAGCTGATGTCCGTTGCGAAGGCCAGCTTTCCGGAGTTCAGGGCGACCGCATGTTCAGAAGAGGTCGTCCGGGGTCGCGCCGAGGCCAGGCTCGGCATTACCGGCGTCCCCGAGGTCGTCGAGAATCCTCCCGAGTCCCTTGCCAGATTCTTCCTTGAGAACAAGTACGAAGGCGCCTATCGAGTAAGCGTCGCCAGGGTCTCGTCTAACCCCGTCTCAAGGCGTCTCGTCGCCAGGAAGCAGAGGGCACTGGCGAGAAAGGCGGAGGGACAGCACACCGAAAGTCGGCTCCTGGCCCAGGAGTCCACTTCCAAGAAGGATTACGCCTCCGCGATAGAGCTTGAGGAGTCGGTCAAGGCCTACGAAAGGAGGATTTCGGCGCTCGCGCTGAGGGTCTTCGTCGAGGTCATTGGCTACAGTGTATCCGCGTCGGAAGCCGCGAACGTCGCGACTGGCGCCTCCGGCGTCCTCAGAGGAAGTCTCTCGAACCACAGAAAGAAGACGGCCCTCAGGGTCTCGAAGCGAGCGGGTGGCCGCGGGACGCTGATGTTACCAGTCGAGGCTGTGCCCTACTTCTGGATACCGCAGCTGGCCATAGGGACGGAGATCGCGCCCTCCGCCGAGTTCGAGCTGCCGCCCGCCCTCAAGGGCGAGATTCATCTGGGGACGGTAGCCTCGCAGTCCGGCGTCACCGGTCACCCAGCAAAGATTCCCCTAGACGACCTCGTGAAACACGTCTTCGTCGCGGGCATGACAGGCGGCGGGAAGACCACCACCTGCTTCAACCTGCTGCTCCAGCTCTACGAACAGGGGATTCCGTTCCTCGTGATTGAGCCGGTGAAGAACGAATACAGAAGCCTCATG
>JASHZW010000168.1 GCA_030042335.1 Nitrososphaerales archaeon | reverse complement strand
GGAGAACGCGGTGCTCTACGCAGGAGCTCTCATCGCGTCCTCGATACCACTACTCGTGGAGTTCGCTGTCGTACTTGATGTCCTTGGCGTGGTGCTCGTAGGAGTGATACTTTCCGCAAGCAGGGATGTCTTCCTATCACTGGAACCTCCCGAATTGGAGCAGCTAACCGGGTGATCGAAAAGCATGGATGATACGTTTCTCTTCGTGATACTGCTCGCCGCCCCCGTGGCTGGGGCAGTCGCATCGATACTTCAGAAGGAAGGAATCGAGGTGCTCGCGTCTCTCGTCTCGGCCGTCATAACAGTCCTTGTGGCCTTGATATTCTTCGTCTCCGGCGTCGCTGGGACATTCGACTACTTCTACGCGGACGGACTCACGCGCATTATGGTGATTACGATCTCGTCCGTCTTCCTCACCTCAGTCGCGTATTCGGCGTTCTACGTCAAGCACATCAAAGAGCCATTCATCCGTTTCCGCTGGTACTACTGTCTCGTGGACATGTTCGCCTTCACCATGCTGCTTGCAGTAACGGTGAACGACCTCGGGTTCGTCTGGATCGCCATAGAAGCTACCACCGTTAGCAGTGCACTGCTGGTCGCCCTTGAGCGAGAACGTACGAGCATAGAGGCAGCATGGCGGTACACGCTTATCGTATCAGCGGGTCTAGTCGCTTCCCTACTCTCGGTGATACTAGTCTACTACTCACAAGGCACCTTGACGATTTCGGACCTGCTGACAAAGCCAATCGACAGCGGTCTCCTGATGTCGGTTGCCGTCGGCTTCGCTCTCGTAGGCTACGGAACGAAGGCTGGAATCGCGCCGATGCACGCTTGGCTGCCGGATGCCCATAGCGAGGCTCCCTCCCCCGTGAGCGCGATGTTCTCAGGCATTCTCCTCCCGACATCCATCTATGCCCTCATCCGCACATTCAGCCTGCTCCAGGGATCGGCCGTATTCGACCCGATGCGTAACCTCTTGATCGGATTCGGGATCTTCACCGCTCTACTCGCCGCCGTGATCATGGGGTATCAGCGGAACTACAAGAGGATGCTCGCTTACTCGAGCATGGAGAACATGGGAGTAATCCTGATTGGCTTCGCCTTGGGAGGGATAGGAGCGATAGGCGCGGTCGTCCAGATAGTCGCTCATGCCTTCGCTAAATCATCGGCGTTCTACGAGGCGGGGAATGTCCTCGTAGCCTTCGACAGCAAAAGTATGGAGGAAGTGCAGGGTGTCGCCAAGAAACTCAAGTTCAGTGGTTATCTCTTCACCCTCTCCTGCCTCTCCGTGACGGGCGCTCCACCCTTCGGGGTTTTCGTCGGTGAGTTCATGATTCTCTCGCAGGCGATGGCCTCAGGCAACATCCTTCTGGTGATTCTCCTCGCGATAGCGTACATGTATGCCTTCATTGGTCTGAACAGGCAATCCATACGGATGGTCTTCGGCCGTCCCAATACGGGAGTCGAGCGGGAAGGCTCTGCGTCCGCGTCAGAACCGAGGACTCAGCGAGAGAACCTCCTTTCTGTAGCTATCCCTCTTGCAAACCTCACGATCTCACTGATCGTGGGCATCTACATGATACCTCTAATCCTTCAAGCAGCGACAGGGTTTGGGTTCTGATGGAGTTGCTCTAGTTGATACCAAAATACGTCGAAAGAAAGCAGGTCAAAGAGGCTGGTGGCCCCGTCCAGCTATCCTTCATCTTCAGGGCCCACGACCGCGATTATGCCCTCCTCGCCGACACAATGGCGAACAAGACAATCTTGAGCGATCTGCCTCCTAGGATGGGAGAGGAGTTCGGACTACTTCTGAAGGGAGAGGATACGACCCCTGGCGTGCCTATCGACCTAGAGATAGAGAGCAAGGTCGAAGGCTATGGCGTCTTTACGTTTCCCTACGGACCTGTTACGTCAGGGGTACCTGAGGCTGGTGGATTCAAGCTTGTCACGTACGGTGAGCGAGTCGTCAAGATAACCCCCCAGATCAACTTCAAGAAGAGAGGGGTCGAGACAAGAGTACTCGGTTGGAAGCCAGACGATGCGCTACTCCTGGTCGAGAGGTCCGCAGGCAACTTCTCAGCTTCGTATTCGACGTGCTTTGCGACGGCGGTCGAGGACGCCCTGAGCCTCGAAGTCCCCTCCCAAGTTAGGTGGACTAGGGCGGCGGCCATAGAGCTCGAGCGTATCTACAACCACCTCTACGTCTTCGGGCGTCTGTCAGAGGCAGCCACACAGAACGTGGCAACCGCGCAGACGAACATACTCCGAGAGGAAGTGTTACGGTTGAACGCCCGCTACTTCGGTCATCGGTACCTGTTCGGCATCAACTCGATAGGCGGGGTGCGGGTCGACCTCTCAGCGACGGACAGAAAGCAGCTTCTCGACTCAATACGAACCATCACGAGGGAGTTTGCGGAACTTGTCGAATACTTCCTTTCATCCAGGATCTTCTTGGACAGACTCCAGAACACAGCTAGGCTGGCGAGACAGGACGCGCTCAATCTTGGGGCCGTGGGCCCATGCGCGCGAGGTTCTGGTGTCCAGTGGGACGACCGGCTGACGCACCCGATAGAGCCGTACGGAGACATCTACGTGAACGTCGAGACCGACAAGGGAGAGGACACCATGGCCAGGACAATGGTAAGGATTCGTGAAATCAGCTCGAGCACAATAGTCCTGAGGGAGCTACTTGACAAGATGCCCGGCGACGGCATCAAGAACAAGCCGAACAGTCACGGTGGAGGTCAGTCTCAGGATCAGGAATTCTCATTCTGCCGTATCGAGAGCCCCAGCGGAGACCTCATACATGTCGTCGAGCTGGACCAGCAGGGGCGCATCAGCAACCTCCATATCAGGCCAGCTTCGCTCGTCAACTGGCTCCCGCTCGCCAAGAGCCTGGAGGGCAACGTCTTCACGGACTTCCAGTTCGCATTCGAGAGCTACGGACTGTCGTACGCGGACTCGGACAGGTGAGATAAAGGATGCCAAAGATCTGGATTCTACGTGGGATAAAAAAGGGGATAGTCACAAGCAAGTTCCCTAGCAAGAGCCCGACTGTAGAGGAGCAGCCCGAACGCTCCCTGCCGCCCAAAGCTGCGTCGAACACGGACTGGTCGGCCGGAGAGAAGCTCTGTCCCACTTCGGCGATCCAGGGTTTACAGAAGAGCATAGACCTAGGAAAGTGCGTCTACTGCCAGCGCTGCAATGCGGCTGGCTTCGTCTTCGAGGATGGTGGAACGGGAAGGGACAAGGCACTCCAAGCCAAGGTACTCGATTCCAGCGTCATTGAGCTCGCGAAGAAACAGCCCGCGTTCAACAAATCATTCCACATCCTGATGATCGACGTAGGGTCGTGCAACGCCTGCAACCTAGAGGTCCTCAACCTAGCCAATCCCTACTACGACCTCACCAGACTCGGGATATTCTTCACGAACTCTCCGAAGCATGCGGATGCACTTCTGGTTGTGGGCGCCCTGAACAAATCGATGGTCGAGGTGCTGAAGAGGACCTATGAGAGCATCCCAGAGCCCAAGTTCGTCATATCGGCAGGAGCCTGTGCGGTAAGCGGAGGGGTATTCCAGGGCACCGAGAGTTTCGTCTCCCCCGTACAGGATGTGATTCCCGTGGACGTCATCGTCCCAGGCTGCCCACCGACACCCATCCAGATACTCGAGGGGCTACTTCTGGCGATGGGCAAGGTGAAGAAGAGAGAGGAGGTCGTGACATACTGATGATTCCATCGGACGTAATCTCGGGCATCCTTCTCGGTGTAATCGTCTCCTTCGGAGCAGGAGTAGTCCTAGGCCCCATATCGAAGAAGGTGGCGTACTCGCTTGGAATAATCGGAGCAGCGCTGGGCGTGCTCCTATCACTGCTGGTGCTCGTCCAAGGCGGGTCGATGTCCATCGACCTGTGGCAGATCAATCCAACAAGCTTTGTTCAGCTTACACTCTCCCAGTTCAGCTCCTACTTCCTCCTCATCTCTTCCCTTGTCTGGGCCGGCACCTGCCTCTACTCGATGCGCTACGATGATGACTATCCGCGCACCCTCTCCTCGCTTCTCCTCCTGACCATACTCTCCATGGTAATCATCCTTGCCAGCGGGGACGCAATCACATTTCTCATCGGCTGGGAGACCATGACGATAGCCTCATTCTTCATGATACTCGAGGGAAAGGGTAACAGCGAAGGCGTCAGGAACGCGGCCTTCCTCTTCCTTGCCTTCGGGGAGGGGAGCAGCGTCTTCATAATGCTGGCCTTCTCCGGGCTCTTCTCATCGGTTGGAAGCTTCGACTTCCTGGCGGCTGGCGCGCCTAGCATCACAGGGTGGGTCGCCTCGTGGGTTTTCGTCACGGCCCTCATAGGCTTTGGTCTCAAGATGGGTATAGCTCCCTTCCACATGAGTGAATGGCTGCCAATAGCTCACTCTAGCGCGCCCTCTAACGCCTCGGCGCTGCTCTCGGCCACGCTTACACTGATGGGTGTCTACGGCCTCATAACGGTGATTTCCCACTTAGGCCAGTACGAGCTTTGGTGGGGATGGCTCGCCCTAGTCGTAGGTGGTATCTCGGCAATGCTGGGCGCGCTCTTCGCCGCGGTCTCCGAACACACCAAGGGTCTGCCCGCCTACAGCACCATCGAGAACAATGGCTTGATAGTCCTCGCTATCGGCTCCTACCTCATCGCGTCCTACTACAATCTCACGCTACTCGCAGACTTTGCTCTTATCGCCGCGCTCTACCATGCCTTTTCGCACTCGATTGCCAAGGCCTCGCTTTTCTTGACCAATGGCTGGGTAAGCAAACTGAAGGGGTCTTTCGACCTTGGCAGTCGAAACGAGGCTTCGGGCAAGGGTAACGGGTTCGTCAGGTTTACGGGCATATTCACTGTCCTCTCGCTTGCCGCCGTACCACCACTGGCGGGCTTCGTCTCCGAGTGGATGATACTTGAAGTCCTTTTCCAGTCGTTCCGATTCGGAGACCTGACGAGTCAGATTCTGGGAACGCTCGTTGGCGCCGTAACGGCACTGGCCGCCGGTATCATCATCGTGGCAATGACAAAGGTCTATGGATTCGGAGTCCTCTGGTCAATGAACGGCGAACAGTCGAGCTCATCCGAGAGCACGAATCCTGGACCATCGATAAAAGGCAGTCTCGCCTATTTTCTCGCTCTTATAGTGGGCGTAGGAGTTGCCGCACCCGGGATATTCTATCTCGCGTCGAGTGCCTCATCGAGCATACTTCAGGCGAACGCGTTCCACACCTTCGTTACGGGTCTCTTGGGCGTGCCGGCCTACTTCGTGATACTCTCGGGTAATCCTTTCGGCGGGTTCTCCCCGACATTCACGGCCATTTTCATGTTCGGATTACTCTCGGTTCCTTTCATCATAACGAGGCTTGGAAGTCCGTGGCGTCTGCGAAGGACCCAGGGATGGTTCGCAGGAGCTGCGCAGCCCGAGAGTACTGAGCTCTACAACTCCTTCGGATACAGCACTCCCATCCGCATAATGCTCAGGTTCCTGTTCAGGACCAGAGAGAATGTAGTCAAGGT
>JASHZW010000167.1 GCA_030042335.1 Nitrososphaerales archaeon | reverse complement strand
CGCCTTTTCCGGCACGACCTTGACGTCGGCCGCCTTGCCGCTGCCGCCTGAATAGATGAACCGCTGACCCGTGAGGGATTCCATCCCCGCAATCGTCCTGTCCGAACCGGTCATAACGGCGTCGAGTACACCCCGGGGTACTCTCCTCCTGGGGTCGACGGTGAGCAGCACCACAGCCGCCAGAAACGAAAGAATCGAGTCCACCTCCAGCACGACCGAAAGCGTGACGGTGGAGAGGATCAGCAGCGACACAGAAAGAGCGACGAACCCGATGCCGAGGACTCTGGACCGATAGATTGGTTTCTTCTGCAGTGCGGGGCTCACGGCTCTTTGGGTGTTCTCTGTCATTCTCGCCACCGGGAACGCCAAGGTTCAGGACGGGGATGCCGCTCTCACGGCCCTGTCCACTTTGAAGGTCAGCGACATCGCCTCGAAGCACTCCCGGCTCGAGATGACCGCGTTCTGCTTTCCCCTGAGCATCTTCACGACCTCGGCCAGCTCCGACGCGTACCCCTTGTCCTGGGAGCCCAGCCTGTATGGTTCCACTTCCCTTCCATAGACCGTGAGGTTCTGGAAGTCGCTCATTACCATCGACCAGCCCTGCCCGAATACCTCGAGGCGTTCTCTCTCCATCTTTCGGTCTCCCAGGGAGACATAGAGGAGGTTGGCCATCGAGCCGTCGCGGTACCTTAGCGTGGCTGAGATGTTGTCTCTCGCCACCGAGCTCGATCCATTGATGCCAGCGGAGCCCGCGACCGCCACTTCGGGGTCGGCCTGACCGAGAAGGAAGTTGAAGAGGTCAAAGAAGTGGCAGCACTCGTGGATGATCCTCCCTCCGCCCACGGACGGGTCGTTGTACCACTTCGCAGCCTGGGTGAAACCAGCGTTTACCCTGTAGTTGATGACGAAGGGGCCGTCGAGGTCGTCCATGACCTTCTTCACCCTGAGCACGAGCGGCGCGTAGCGCCTGTTGAACCCCACCACAACGGGGATGCCAGTCTCCCTTTGCAGGCTCTCGATGTCGCGAAGCTCACCTTCCGTGAGGCAGAGGGGCTTCTCGACGACGGTCCTCTTGCCCGCTTTCATCGCCGCTTCGACCGTGGGCGCGTGCAGGTTGTTTGGCGACGCAATTACGAGCAGGTCCACGTCGGGATCTGAGAGCACGTCATCGAGATTGCAGGTGCTCTTCTCGAAGCCGTACCTTCTCTGCACACTGCTCGCGTTGAGCGGGTTAGAGGAGACGACTGTCCTGAGTTCGTAGTCCGGGTTGGCCCTGAGTGTGGGTATGAGAGTCTCCTTGGCGAACCCTCCCGGCCCGACGAGCGCGACCCTGATCTTTTGGGAGGTCCGGACGGGGACCGGCGCGTTTCTCGAAGGTTGCTCGACGGCGGCGACGGGCGCTGCCTCCGCGTACGAGAGGACCGAGGCCACCCCTCCGACCGTGCCCAGCTCCGCGTACGCGACATCCGCCTTCTCGAGCGGGTACTCCCTGCCGACCAGCGGGCCGACCTTGATTCTGCGTGACCGAATCAGCTCCATGAACGCCTCCATGTTCCTGTTGAGGGTCCACCGGACATACTGGAAAGGGTAGTCGACGCCCAGATCCTCGTAGTCGGGGTCGTACCTCCCGGGACCCAGCGAGCGCGACATGACCAGCTTCAGCTCCTTCTGGTAGAAGTCCTTGCGTTCCAGGTCCATCCCCACACGGCCCACGACAACCACTTTCCCCCTGTCCCTGCAGATCCGCGCCGCGAGGCGGACCGGCTCGCTCGAGGTCGAAGCGGCGCAGAGGAGAACGCAGTCGAGCCCTCGCCCGCCGGTGAAGTGCGCGAGGTGCTTCTCGAGCCCCGGGTCGTCTCCTGACAGAGTCAGCTCAGCCCCCTTCACTTCCGCGATGAGGTCGAGACGGTCTTTCCTTAGGTCGATGCACACCACCCTGCACCCGCTCGCGGAGGCCACCTGTGCGACGACGTTCCCGACCAGCCCCACACCAAGGACGCCAACCGACTCGCCGACGGCGAGCTCCGCCGTCCTTACCGCGTGTATCGCTATGGCGCCAATGGTCGAGAAAGCGGCTTCCTGGAACGAGACCCCTTGCGGAATCTTCGCGATAAGATTCCTTGGCACGAATACGACCTCCGAGTGAGTGGCCCTCCCTTCTCCCGCGCAGGCGACCCGGTCCCCCACGACGATGTCCCTCACCTTCGACCCGACCTGGACGACGACCCCGGAGGAGCTGTACCCCAACGGCATCTCGGGATTCCTCACCGCCTCGACGTAGTCGGCGAGGCCTCTCAGCCCCTCCTTCCTCATCACGTCCCTCGAGAGGCGGATTGCCTTCTTGGCGAGCGACGTGTCCTTCACGATGTCCGTCGTGCTGAGCGCGCCGGTCGAGTCGATGGTCCAGGACTCGGTGCCGGTGCTTATGACCGAGCTCTCAGTGCGGACGAGCACCCCGTTCTCGCTGCACGACGGGGCCGGGACCTCGGCTACCAGGACCTTACCCGCCCTTGCGATGACCTGCTTCAAGACACCTTTTCCTCCGCCGTCGCCTTCCATCCCGCCGAGTCGTACCACTCGAAGAACCTAGTTAGCCCCTCGTCCAGCGCGACCACCGGCCTCCACCTGAGGACGCGGCGCGCCTTCTCATTACCGCAGAGCGTGCGCGGGAAGTCTCCCGCATAGCCCGGCCTGTACTCTGGCTCCAGCTTGCTCCCCATCCTTATGATCACCTTCTCGGCTAGCTCAGCAATCGTGACTTCCTTCCCGAATCCCACGTTAAGGACATCTCCGTCGCACTCCTCGGTCTCCGCGGCGAATATCGCGGCTGTGACTATGTCAGAAACGTAGGTGAAGTCTCTCGTCTGCTTCCCGTCGCCATAGATGATGGGCGGGACTCCTTTAATCACCCTGTCAGCGAACGCATGGATGACCTGGTCCGGCCTACCCCTCGGGCCGTACACGGAGAAGTACCGAAGGGATGTCGTCGGAACCCCTCCCGTCGCCGAGAGTGCCTGACAGTACTTCTCCCCGGCGAGCTTCGTCGCCCCGTAGATGCTCGTCGGCTCCGTCTGCATCTCCTCCGTGAGGGGGACGCGCTTCGGGACGCCGTAGACGGACGACGAGGACGCGAACACGAGCTTCTTTACGTTCGCCTCCTTCGCAGCCAGCAGGACGTTGAGTGTCCCCCCGACGTTGACCTCGTGCGCCTTCTGGGGGTTCTCTATGCAGAACCTCACCCCGGCCTGGGCGGCCTGGTGGAAGACCACCCCTGCGCCCTTCATCGCGTCCTTCAGCGCCTTCCTGTTGAGGATGTCCCCCTTGACGAGCCTGTAGCGGGCGTTCGAGAGGTTGTGGGCGTAATTCTGCTCCTTACCGGAGTAGAAATCGTCCAGATTGTCGAGCACGGTCACGGTGCAGCCGAGGCTCAGGAGCTGGTCCGCCAGGTGGGAGCCGATGAACCCCGCTCCCCCGGTTATGAC
>JASHZW010000166.1 GCA_030042335.1 Nitrososphaerales archaeon | reverse complement strand
GATGCCATCCGCTCGACCCCCTCGCTCGAACTCACTGGCCTCTACGACGCCGACTCCGGATATGCCGAGGTCTTCTCGTCAAAATACTCCGTCCCGACCTTCGGAATGGACGAGCTGCTGGGGAAGGTCGATGCCGTCATTGTGACCTCGGAGACCGTCGCGCGTCCTGCTCTGGTCGATCGCGCGGTCGAGGCGGGCAAGCACGTCCTCTGCGAGAAGCCTATCGCGACAAGGATGGAAGATGCCGAGAAGATGGGGAAGAAAGTCAGGGAGAGGAATGTGGTTTTCCAGGTGTGCCACGTGATGCGGTACCACCCTGTAGCGAGGCGCGGATTCGAGGTCGTGCGTTCGAAGGCGCTCGGCAAGCTGCGCGCTATCGTCGGCGTCAACAGGGTGAATGCTGGCCACCCGGTGCGTGACTGGTTCCACGACAGGGCGCTCTCGGGCGGAGGAGCGGTGATGGACCACAGCTCCCACCTCTCCGACCTGATAGGGTGGTACACCGGGAGCAGGATTGCGAAGGTCTACTGCGAGATTGGGAGGAACGTCAACACGAAGATACCGGTCGAGGATAGTTTCTTCACGACCTTTTCGACCGAGAACGGCGTCGTGGGGCACATGGACGGGAGCTGGTCCTATCCGCGCGGTTTCCCGACGTGGGGCGACTACTCCCTGGAGCTCGTCGGCGAGAAGGGTGTGGCGAGGATGGACGCCTTCAGCGAGCATCTCGACTTCTTCGGGATGGACGCTCCCGCGGACAAGTTTTCCTGGAGACCGTACGGTCCCAGCTCCGACCGTCTGATGATGAAGGATTTCGCGGACTGCATCGAACGGGGTACGCCGCCGTACGCGACACTCGAGGACGGGCTGGAGGGTCTGCGCGTGATACTCGCGTGCTACGAATCGGCCTCCAAACGCGCACCCGTGACAATCCGAAGGTAGGGCATCCCCTGATGTGCTCAAAAATCTAAATACAATGTAAGGGCGCAGCCGCGGATGTGACCGTTCGCCTTGCAGTCTTCGGTCTCGGGTCGTGGGGCGAGAGACACGTGAGTACGCTGTCGAGGATAGATGGCGTAGAGATAGCTGCGGTATGCGATTCCAACGGAGAGAAAGCCAAGCAGGTAGCAGGGAAGTTCGGTATCGAGCGGTATTACTCAGACTACCGCCAGCTCCTCGATTCCGAGAAGCTGGACGCGGTTGACGTGGTCACTCCCGAACAGCTGCACAAGGAGATAGTGGTCGAGGCCGCGAGCCGGCACCTTCCCACGTTCGTCGAGAAGCCGATCGCGTCGACCCTGGAGGACGCAGACTCCATGATCCAGGCTGCGCAGGAGAACCACGTCCCCCTCCTGGTGGGACACATCCTGAGATGGGATACTCGGTACGCCATGGTGAAGGAAATGATATCCAAGGGCGGCGTAGGAAAGATAGCCGCGATATCGGCTAGGCGGGCCTTCAACCGGAACGGGGCCTCCCGCTACCTTCCCTACATCACCCCGATAATGCAGTCCGCGGTCCACGACATCGACCTCATCCTCTGGTACACGGGAAGCCACGTGAAGGAGTGCTACTCAAGGGCGGGACGCGCCCTCGAGTACAAGAACCCCGACATGGCTGTCTCTCTACTGACCCTCGAGGACGGAAGCCAGGTCTCGATGATCAACTCGTTCTCTCTTCCGGAGAGGATTCCGTTCACCAACGGCGCGAGGATGGAGATCTACGGCTCCAAGTCCTTCGTCGTCGTGGACGCCACGGAGCAGTCGCTGTTCATCTGCGACGATTCAGGATGGCGCTCGCCCGACACGACGCTGACGCCTTCGGTGGGGGGTGCGACGGAGGGCACGCTGAAGGAAGAGCTTGCTTACTTCACCAGGTGCGTGCGCAGGGGCGAGATGCCGGGAATCATAACCCCGCGGGAAGCGCGCGAGGCACTGAGCGTCGCTATCGCCTGTGACCGGTCCCTCGCCTCTGAGCGAGCAGTGTCGTTATCCTAGAGGTTCTGCAATATCCCTGTTTGGGCTCGCAAAGACTTGCAAAATCGACTTTACAATAGACTTAAATTCTCATTCCGCGTGGCTACCGCGATAACTTGGCGGAGTCCAATCCAACGCCTACCGACGCAAAGAAGAAGAAAGCAGAATTCAAGGTTTCTGAAAAGCAGAAGAAAATTGAAGGCCTGAGGAAAGACCTCCCATTCATGAATCGCCCGATGACGCGAAGGGCGGCAATCAGCACCGGTGCCAAAATCGGCGCCGTCGGGGTCGCAGCTCTCGCCGTTGGCGCCGCCGGTGGCTACCTCGCGAGGGGCTCATCGCCGACCTCGACCGTTACCAGCGTCTCCACGGCTACCACTACGGTAACCGCGCCGGGGACCCCTACGTCGACAAGCTCGACAACCTGTACCACCACGAGCTCGAGTCTCGCGCCGCTGTCCGGGCCGAGCACCTCGCTGGTTTTTGCGATCGGGGCCTTCGACCCCAGTCAGGTCCAGAGCAACATCAACGAGTTCGACGCGGAGTTCAACTCTTCGGGTCCGAAGACGACGCTCGAGCAGTTCTCCTGCTGTCTGATCGCCCAAGTTGAGGCCCACTTCGCTGCGGGAGAGCCGATTGACCTCACCTACTCGTATTCCTACACCATACCCAGCTGGGCAGCCGCGAACTGGATCCTGCCTCTGAACGACATCGTCCAGACGGACGTAGTTCCATACAGCTACTCGCAGATTACCGCGGACCTCGTCCCCTGGTGGGAGGGCGCATACAGTGTCAACGGGCAGCTATACGGTCTCCCCTATTACGTCTCGGCCCTGGGGCCTCTCCTGACCAACGAGAAGCTCATCGCGACCCAGTCTGCCGTCGCGTCGGCAGACATCCAGACGTGGGCCGACTACTACTCCGCGGCGGAGACCCTGCAGGGCTCTAGCGGGAACCCTGTTGTCCTGAGCTCGTGGTACAACGAGACCTTCGGGATCCCGTGGGGGTTCGTCGGTGAGGTGATCAGCCAGGGCCAGAACGACGACCTCTTCGCTGACGAGGCGCCGTACGCCCCAACCTTCAGCAGCACCACGGGCCTTGCCTATGAGGTTCTCAACAACTGGCTCGACGCCTGGAACAGCAACCTGGTGCCCCACTCGGTGATCACCATGAAGCAGAGTGACTACCTGACCGCGTTCGGCACAGGTAACTACTACTTCCAGTCCAACTCGCTGTACTACGAACCGTACTTCAACAACGCCTCGAACTCGACGTTCGCCGGTCAGTGCAGCATTGTGCCTGCCAACAACACGCAGCCCAACTGGGGTGTCCCCGACAACGCTTCGTACTCTCTCGGGAACAGGTCCGGCCTCTCGGACACCGACCAGCAGTACGCGCAGGCGCTTATGGAGTTCATGGGCTACCAGAACAGGTACGGGCAGTACTACGTGGAGGACAACTGGATCACCACGAACGGTCTGCCTTCCGGATACACGAACGTACTCAGCAACCCATCGATTTCGAGCGCCCTCTCGTCCGAGCTCTACAGCCCCAACGACCTGACCTCTTGGAACAGCTACATCTCGGCGCTGGTGTACCCGTCGGCCTGGAAGTCGACTTGGTACAACTCGTGGAACACTCGCGCGCAGACGGACCTGCCGCAGATATTCACCGGCCAGATGTCCATCAGCGACGCCCTGACAGACCTGTACAACTACGGTCAGCAACTGGCTAGCGCATCCACTAGTTCGACCACTTCAAGCTCCAGCTAGGCCGAGGAACCAGCTGGAGCCTCCAATCGGAGGGTGGGAGCGGTCAAGAAGGACACAAAGTTCGCAATAGCGCTGATAGTTCCGCTCATCGCCTTCGTCTTGGCGCTGGACGGGTACCCGATAGTCTATTCGTTCTGGATATCTCTCCAGACGTTCAGCCTCACGAGCGGCGGGAAGTTCGTGTACGTCGGGTTCGCCAACTACGCGGCGATGCTGAAGGACCCCGAGCTACGCAACGCGCTATTTGTGACCATCCGCTTCACTATCGAGAGCACGGCGATCGGGCTGGGCCTTGGCCTGGGCATGGCTCTTCTCCTGAACGAGAGCTTCCGCGGCCGGTCCATCATGAGGGTCGTCATATTGCTGCCCTGGGCCTTCTCTACCTATGTCGTTTCCACGCTCTACCGCTATCTGCTGAGCCCCATTTTCGGCTTCTATGACTCCATCCTCCTCGACCTGCATCTGGTCAAGGAGCCTATTACCTTCCTGACCGTGCAGAACTCGATAGACTGGGTCTCGATAGCCTTCGCGTGGTACTTTGCGCCCCTCGTGGCCTTCTTCTTCCTGGCCGGTCTGCAGGTCATCCCCGAGGACCTCTACAAGCAGTGCACCATCGACGGCGGAGGACCCGTAAGGCGGTTCCTGACCGTAACGGTCCCCTTCCTTAGACATTCGTTCATTGTCTCGGGGCTGTTCGCGATACTGGCCGCGGCGAGCGAGACCGCCCTCATAATCGGGCTGACTGGCGGCGGCCCAGGCACTGCGACCCAGACGCTCACCTACTGGGCCTTCACCCAGACGTTCACCAACCTCAACTTCGGATACGGCGCAGCGATATCCTGGGTGCTACTCCTGGTGACGTTCATCATAGGGTTCAGCTACCTCGGGGTGCTCGGCTTCTTCAGGAGGACCAAGATATGAAGAAGAAACGCATCCTGATCTACCTTTTCTGTGCCATATTCGCCTTCTGGTCGCTGTTGCCTGTCTACTACCTCGTGGAGGCGTCCTTCATGTACCTCGTCGAGCTGAGCGCGATGCCCGTCCCGCTGTTCCCGCCGATTCCCACTCTCATCAACTACCTTAACGACCTCGGCTTCAGCGCTTACAACGTCCTTACGCACACCATCCAGCATCCTGCGGGGTACCCTGTCGTCCTGGGCCTCGAGAACAGCGCCATCGTGGCTTCGGCGGTCGCGGTCATCACGGTCGCGATAGCGAGCCCGGCCGGATATGTTTTCGGGCGCATGTCCTTCAAGGGGAAGACGGGGCTTCTCATCGGCCTTCTCTCTACAAGAACGCTTCCGCCGATCGCGGTCGTCATCCCGTTCTACATCTTGGGCTCGAAGTTCGGTCTTCTCGGGAACCTGCCCGGACTGACGCTCGTGTACATGAGTGTCACGCTGCCCCTTATGGCTTGGGTGCTGATGGGTGTCTTCGCGGCGCTACCGAGGGATGTAGAGCTGCAGGCCAGGGTCGACGGCTGCAGCAGGATCCAGGCCATAATCAGGACGGTCTTCCCGATGGCGGCGTCTGGGATGGTCGCCGTGGGCGTGCTCACCTTCCTCTTAATCTACAACGACTTCGTCATCTCCTGGATTTTCGTCCAGGGGACTCCCGCTACCACTATACAGCCGGTGTTCGCCTCGATGTGGTTCATGATTGGCCAGCCCAACCTGATGGCCGCCGGAAACACGCTGGGGCTGATAGTACCGATAGTCGTCGTGATCTTCTTCCAGCGCTACATAACCCGGCTCAGGCTCGTGGATCCCGGCACTATATCTCTCTAGACCGGGAGCGATCCGTCAGGGGCAGCGCCGTCACTCGGGGAGCTTGCCCTGGATGATGGCCGCGCTCCTGCTGAGCAGAATCCGCTCGACGTCCTTGCGCTCGATCCTGAGTCTGATCTTGGGGTACTCGCCGACGCTCTTCCGGTCGACGTCCTCGACGAGGATCCAGATGTTGTTCAGGGTGCGGAGGAGCTTGCCGGTCGCATCGTAGAACTCGATGAAGCCTAGAGGCGGCTTGTTCCCCTTCACTATCTCCTTGTTGTAGAGGTGGAACGCGTAGAGTATATACGAGAAATCGAGCGGTGCCTCTGTGGGTCCTTCCTTCGCCGGGCTCTCCTTGAAGTGTACCGTGACGCGAAGACCTCCCGGATCGACGCCGATGCTCTCGACCTCGTCGGCGAAGAAGCGCTCCCGGACATGCCAGAAGGGCCTGTTCTGCCCGTCCTTCCACTCATACTGAGCGGCCCGCCCCCGCTTCACGACTACGTTCTTCGCCATGTAGGACCCGACGTTCTGGTTGACCTCGTTGTAGAGCGTGACAAACCATAGCTTCTTCTCGGTGTCGAAACCGATGTCGCCTATTTCCCACACCTGCTGCACCACATAGGGCGCAGCCTGGGGGTTCGCGGTCTGCTCCGATGGGGCTTCACTCACGCTCTAAGACCTTGTCCGAAGATATAAAAAAATTAGTTGCCGGTTATCGCATCTTCGACGGGTAGGCCCTCTCGAACGCAGCTATGGTTCCTTGTATGGGCTTTGGGACCCGTAACGAGTCGGCAAGCTCTGCGTACTGTTTGAGGCCCGAGCCTGTC
>JASHZW010000165.1 GCA_030042335.1 Nitrososphaerales archaeon | reverse complement strand
GATACACGGGATTGGTCATATCACAGGAGGTTCGTTCGGCAAGCTGCGGCGGCTGGTCGGGGGTCGGAGGCTCGGGTTCGAGCTCAAGCTGCCCGTTCCTCCCCCTATCTTCGGCATGATCCAAAGCGAGGGTCGCCTCTCGCCCAAGGACATGTTCGGCACCTTCAACATGGGAGTCGGGCTCTGCGTATGCGTTTCTCCTGCCGAAGCCGGACCGCTCGCGAAGACGTTCACGAGGACAGGTTATCCCGCTTGGGACATCGGCGAGGTCGTGGAAAGGAAAGGCATATCGGTAGACTTTGTCAGCCTTGACTAGTACTCTACCTTTCCTCTAATACCGACCCTCTTCCTGTGCCTGCTGAGGACGGGATTGATGGCGTCCCTGACGAGCGCCGCGCACCTTTCCTTGGCGTCGCCGATGTGATGCCGCGGGTCGAGCAGCTGCCTCACCTCCCAGGGCCTGAGCTTGGCGGCAATCTCCGCGTTCTTAGAGAGCATCTCGGCGAGGGGGTTCGGCTTTCCCTTCATCACCTCCTCCCACGCGGCGAACGACTCCACCCGGATGAGCTCATGCAGGTGCTGCCGGTCTCCGCCCTCTTCCACCATCTTCATCATCACAGCCTCCGTCCCGGCGAAGGGTCCGAACTTCTCGAGGTTCTTCTCGATCATCGCGGGGTACACCCTGAGCCCTCGCATCAGCCTCTCGTAGATCATGAGGCACTCGTCCAGCGCCAGAAAGGCCTCGGGTATCGCTATGCGGCGGTTGGCGGAGTCGTCCAGCGTCCTCTCGAGGATGCTGTTCGCCGCGTTCATGAAGGCGACCGAGGGGAAGGTAGACACGAGCCGCGCGAGGGAGCACATCCTCTCGGCGGACACGGGGTTCTTCTTGAACGGCATCGCGCTCGAGCCGACCTGATGCTCCTCCATCGGCTCGGACATCTCCCCGAAGGCCGGCGACTGGAGCACCCTGAGGTCGAGCCCGAACTTGTGACACGACGCTGCTATCGAAGTCAGACATGAGAGCAGCAGGAAGTCCACCTTCCGCGGGTACGTCTGCGTCGAAACGTCGAAGTAGTCCAGCCCCAGAGATTCCATCACCTTCTCCTCGAGGACCTTCGCCTTCCCCTTCCCCAGTAACTTCTCGAAGCTCGCGGACGTCCCCACCGCGCCCTTCATCCCCTTCCCTTTCAGGAAGTGGTCCCTGACCGCTTCAAGGAACTCGATATCGACAAGCAGGTCCTGGGCGTAGTTCGCGAAGCGGTACCCGAGTGTAGTGGGCTCGGCGGGCTGGAGGTGCGTCCACGCCATGCACACGGTCCTCTCGTACTTCACTATCTTCTCCTTCGTCGCCTCAAGACAATTCACGAGCCTCGTGAGTATCAGCCCGAGGGCGTTCCTGAAGATGAGGACGTCGGCGTTGTCCTCGACATCCATCGACGTCGCCCCCAGGTGGAGCTTCCCGCCGCCCTTACCCGCCTGCTCGGCGAAGACCCGCAGCTCGGCCATCAGGTCGTGTCTGATCTTCCTTTCGAGCTCGTGCGCCTTGGCGATATCGACATCCTTCTCGCCCGCCTTCGCGGCGATGCCGGCGAGTTCTTCCGTCGAGAGGAGGCCGGACTTTTGCTCCGCCCTCGCCAGCTCCAGCCAGATAGCGCGCCACGATGCCCTTCTGCTCCTCTCGGAGAAGAGGTTCCTCATCTCCCTGCTTCCATACCGCCACGTGAACGGAGAGAGGAAGGTGTCGTAGCCGAAGGAGTCTTCCTTCAACCTCTGTCTCGTGTCACCAGGTGCGGTTAAACGTTGACCCAGGCTCAGATCTCGTACTCCGACATCAGGTGGCGCACGCTCCCCCTCGCCCACCTGTAGCTGAAGATGCTCACTACGACGGCGAACGCCACAGCAGCCGGGAAGAGGTAGAACGGGGTGGACGCCGAGGTCGACGTCACGTAAAACACGTCTCTCACGAGTATCGGGACGGAGGTCACGAGCGCGACGACCATACCGACCGGGATCATGAGAAGGATCCAGAAGGGGTCAACGAACCTCGGCCTCGGCCTCTCCTGGAAGTCGGGATGCGCGGCACCGAAGCCGAGCCCTATGAAGACCTCCTCGACCGCCACTGCCGAGCCTATCGCGATGTTCTCGACGAGCACGAGGGGCCCGCGCCCACCTGCGACCCAGAATATCACCGCTATCCCTATCGTGGCGGAGAGCGCGAAGGCCAACGCGACGAAGGCCTTGGCCTTGAGTATCTGGTCGGGAGAAATCGGCAGCGAATAGAGCGTCATCACCGCCTTGCTCTCCTGCCCGAAGCTTATCGAGGAGATCATGAGCGTGAAGATCGTCGCGGCGAAGAAGATGGGGAGGTCGGTCACTATCCCCAACCCGGCCCCAGAAGTACCTCCGCCGTCGATCCCCGGGGTGAATGTGTCTATCAGGAAGATTGCGACGAAGACTATGGGTATCGCGAAGAAGGAGATGAGCTCCCTCCTCCTTGTCACGCCCTTGAAGTCCTTCCTCACAATTGCCGCCTCTCCGTCCGTGAGCCCGAGCTTGAGCAGTATCCCGGACCGCGGCATGTATTCCCCGTGTGAGATGCTCACGGCCGCGAGAGTGGGAGACCAGTACTTCGAGCGCACCTTCACCGCGACCCAGACGAGGGCGGCCGTGAAGAGGACGGTCGCCACGGAGAACGCGGCCGCCTTCAGGACCTCGCCCGTCGCCACGGCCTCCATGGCGACCGAACCCCAGAGGATGGGGATGAAGGGCACGTAGGACAGGGTGCTCGAGAGACTGTTGACGATGTCGATGAGGACGTTGGGGTTGAACGACGTGTCGATGACTATGATGATGACCGCGAAGATCACGAGCCTCAGGAGGAAGGCCCCCCTCCGCGCCCTGCCGCCCACCATCGAGCTGACCCTGTTCATCGCGGCCCTGATTATCTCGACCAGGGTGCCACCGGTGAAGAGGCCCAGCAGACTGAACAACAGGGCGCCCACCCAGAGCCAGCCGAAACCGAGGTAGAAGGCGGGA
>JASHZW010000164.1 GCA_030042335.1 Nitrososphaerales archaeon | reverse complement strand
CGCAGTGAACTCCTTCTCGCTTGATGTCAGGAAGCTCACCTCCAACGACCTCACGGTCTCTGACCTCGTCAGGATGGATGTCCTCACGGCGGAGTGTGCCGCCTTCCTCCTCGCGTCGCTCGAGCTGGGGATGAACGTGACCATAGTGGGGGAGACTGGCACGGGAAAGACCACCCTGCTCAACGCCTTGGACGAGGCCCTGAACCCGCATCTGCGCAGGGTGTACGTGGAAGATGCGGTCGAGACCAAGGATCTCCTCGCCAAGGGTTACCACCAGTTGAAGCTCAGGGTCGACCCGTTTGAGAGGGGAGCGCAGGGGACGAGAACCAAATCGGAGGAGATAACCAAGATACTGCATCGCTCGCCCGACGTGGTCATACTGGGCGAGATCCAGTCCGAGGAGCACAGCAGGGCGTTCTTCCATGCGCTCACGGCCGGGGTCAGAGGACTGCAGACCTTCCACGCGTCGTCGTCGGTGCAGGCGATGCGCAGATGGAGAGAGATGCATTCCATCTCCAGGACGAGCATGCTGGACCTGGACGTGATGGTCGAGATGAGCCGTCCCGAGAGACTGGAATCGACGCGCCTCGTCCGGGGCGTCGCCTTCGTAGCAGACGAGGAAGGCGAGCCGAGGCTGCGCGACGTGTACGTGAGGAGTGGAGGCTCGCTGCAGCGAGTCATGCCGTGGGAAAGGCTGGAGATACGGAGGCCCTCCGTGACGCCGGAGGCCTTCCTAGAGAAGTTGGAGCAGCTCGAGAAATCCTTCGGACAGAAGGTAAGGGTCAAGAGATGAGGTTTTCGTCTTGGGACTCCATGGGCCTCGACAGGAGGAAGATGTCCCTCGTCGTGCTGCTGGTCGGGTCCTGCGCAGCGTGTTCCGTCCTCGTCGCGACCTTTGCGACCCTCGGAGCCGTCTCGGTGCTGCTCGGTCTTGCGGTTGGAGGGCTTGCGTCATACGTCGTCGGAGGTTTCCCCAAGCGCTCCCTGGACAGGACGGCGATAATGCAGGCGAGAGAGGCGCCCGTGCTCGCCGCTTCGGCTGCCATCTTCCTCGAGAGCACCGGGTCGAGGTCCAAGACGGTGATGATGCTGCGGTCGGCGGAACCTAGGCTGGCATCGATGATCGAGGAGGCGAAGAGGTCGACCCTCCTGGGGAAGGACGCGGCGGTCGCGCTAGCCGGGACAGAGGAGGTCAGGGCGGACTCGGTCTCGAGCATACTGGGCTCTGTCATAAGGGCGCAGGGGGACAGGCTGTACGACGAAGGCGAGGAGCTGGAGGGCATGGTCAGGGCTTCGCTGTCCGGAGAGGAGACCAAGTTCCCCGTGTTCCTTACCATTTCTTTCTTTCTGCCGATAATGCTAATGCTCCTCGTCGCAGTGGGGCACCACGACGACCCCTTCTCCGTCGTAAGCCTCGCGTTCGTCGAGGTAGTGGTGCTCGACCTCGCACTCTCGTTCTCTTCGACAGAACGGAGGAGGCTATCTCAGTGAACTCCACGGAACTCCGGCGTATGGACAAGCTGAAACAGGTGATGAAACTGTCGGCCCGGGGTAGAGGCATAGCGGCATCGATCGTCGAAACATTCGGGAAAAGTAGGCAGGCACAAGAGGTGGACGCGGTGAGGTCTATCCTGCTTGGGAAACCGCTGGAGGAGTCTGCGGTCGGGATCGCTGCAGGCGACGGCCCCAGCAGCGACCTCCTGCTCTTCCTGCTGCGGCAGGCGAAGGTCGACGCCACGGAAGCCGGCAAAAGGGCCGACAAGCTCGCCGTGCTCTTCGAGCACTGGGTCAGGGCAAAGCAGCAGAGACTCGTGGACCAGCGCATAATGGAGACGAGAAGCCTGATGGTCTCGGCGATACTTGGAGGCGTGACTGCGATGGTCGCCTGCCTTGCTCCCGTCCTGTCGTCCTTTCAAATCAGCTTCACCCTGCAGCCGCCGACCTCACCGGGATACTCTCAGTACCTGGGGCTGTTCTTCGTAATCCCGGGGTCGTTCTTCCTCGGGCTCTTCTTCTCGCCGCGGAGGGCGCTGCTTAACGTCCTCGTCTCCGCCTCGGTCTTCGCACTGGTGGTCTACCTCTTCGGGCCGCTTGTCCTCACGATATAGCCTGTGGGTCGTTAAATATCGCAATGCGTTATGTTGTGATGATCGAGAAAATTTTCAGGCGACTCCGCAAGAACAGGAGGGCCGCGCAGCTAATCGAGGAAGCGCTCCTTCTCTCGGTGGCTCTCGTCGCGCTCTCGCTCCTCGTAGGGGGCATCGACTCCATACTGAAGGAGGCAGGAACATTCACGTCGGGGGTCTGGACCTCCATCTCCTCGAGCCTGTCAAACCTATTCAACTCTGTCTTCCAGTGGTGAGCTCGCTGGGGCAAGAGGCCGGAGGTGGCATGTTCTCCAGGGTGAGGTGGAAGCTGAGGAGCTCACTCCCCGTGAAGGTAGACTCCGTCGGGATAGTGGACGGAAGGTACCTGGCCATGTTCAGAGGGGACAGTGCCCGCATGTTCTCGCTCCTGAGGGTGGGACTGGACGAGGGCACCGACGACTCGGACCTCGACTACTCCACAGCGGTCAGGATAACTCTGCAGCAGCAGCGGATGAAGGGGCTGTTCGACGGGCTGCACCGGTCGAAGGTTCCCTTCGTCTATCTCATCCTTGTGAAACCCGACAAACAGGGAGATGACGAGAACCAGGTCTTCGAGTTCGACCTCGTCGTCGGGACCTGGCTCGATGTCAAGTCCAAGGCAGCCGGGGCGTCGATGCCGGTGCTGGAGCAGAATGCGAACGTGCTCGCGGCGACCCTCGCTGTGGGTGTACCCAACTCTGCTGTCAGGAGGCTCACGCGCAACGAACTGAGAGACTTCGCGCAGAACCTCCTCCTGCCGTCCGACGCCAAGCTCAGCCAGGTAGCCGATTCGTCGACGCTGAGCAGGCTCCAGTCCTTCGA
>JASHZW010000163.1 GCA_030042335.1 Nitrososphaerales archaeon | reverse complement strand
GAGATGGGAGTTCAATACGACAGAGAGTATCGCGTGCGCGTCGAGAAACCGACCGAAAAGTCGAAAGCGACATACATAGCCGATGCGGCGGTTTTGGATGCAAGACTAGACATAGAGGTCGATGGCTGGTGGCACTACAACAACGAGCGAGTGAAAGAATCTGACAGGATCAGGGATGAGGTTCTGAAAACCATGGGCTGGGAGGTGCTTAGAATTTCTGGAAGCTACCTCTACAATCATCCGAATGAAGTCAAAAAACTCATCCTTGAGCGCATCGCCAGGCCAGTCATGGCCAACATGAGGATGTGGACTGTTGTCAAGTCGGTCAAAAAGCTCAAATCCGGCCAAGTTTTTGGATTAGAGGCTATTCCGAACCATAATTACGTTTCTGACGGTATTCTGGTTCATAATTGTGCCTACTGTCAGAACCAGGATATCAGCCAGAGGAGGAAGGTGGAGGGGATCGAGATGGAACCGCGCGGCGTCGTGCAGCTGGCGGTCGAGAACGGATGCGAGGGCATCGCGTACACCTACAACGAGCCGAGCATCTTCATGGAGTACGCAAGAGACGTCGGGAAGAAGGCGCACGAGAAGGGAATCTTCAACATCTTCGTCTCCAACGGCTTCGAGACCCCAGAATCTGCCGCCGTCATGGGGGAGTTCCTCGACTGCCTGACGGTCGACTTCAAGGGCAGCGGCGAGACGGGGTTCGTGAGGAGGTACATCGGTATCCCCAACGCCGACCCAATCTTCCAGACGCTCCTCGAGGTCAAGAACAAGACGAAGATACACACCGAGATCACAGACCTGATCGTCCCGAAGCTGGGGGACGACCTAGAGAGCGCACGGAAGCTTTCCAGATGGGTGTACGACAACCTCGGGCCAGACACGCCCATCCACTTCCTGCGATTCCACCCCGACTACAAGATGATGGACGTGCCCGTGACGCCGGTCAAGACGTTAGAGAAGCACCTCGAGGTGGCGAAGAAGGAGGGACTCAGGTACGTCTACATCGGGAACGTGCCGGGCCATCCGGCGGAGAACACCTACTGTCCCGGGTGCGGTAAGATGCTGATAGACAGGAACGGGTATGAGCTGGGTGCCTACAACCTCGACGAGCACAACAGGTGCAGGTTCTGCGGCTACCAGACACCCATCGTCGGGCCGCTTAGCGCCTCGGCCCATGAAGATAGGTTCAAGCTTGTAGTAGGTTGACCGGGCGTGGTTCCTTGAGGAACCTGTCGACGTCGAGCGCCGCCTTGCAGCCGTCGGCAGCGGCGGTCACTGCCTGCCTGTAGCGAAAGTCCCTCACATCGCCTGCCGCGAAGACTCCGGGGACGTTCGTCTCCGTCTCGTTCTTGACTATGATGTAGCCGTTCTTGTCTAGGTCGAGCTGACCCCTGAAGATCTCTGTGTTCGGGTCGTAGCCTATCGCCACAAAAAGGCCGTCGAGCTGGATCGTCCTCTCCTCGCCTGTCTTCACATTCTTGACCTTCACGCCTTCGACCTTCTTCTCGCCGACGACCTCGGTGACTATGGAGTCGAAGAGGAAGTCGATCTTGGGGTCGGCGAGGGCCTCCTTCTGGAGGATGTTGCTGGCACGCAGCGCCTCCCTCCTGTGTATCACAGTAACGCTGCTGGCAAGCTTGGATAGATATGTCGCCTCCTCCATGGCGGTATCCCCGCCACCGACGACCGCCAGCTTCTTCCCCCTGAAGAAGAAGCCGTCGCACACGGCGCAGTTTGAGACACCCCTCCCCATGAGCCTCATCTCCGAGGGGAGGCCGAGCCTGCGCGGGTTGGCTCCGCTAGCTACTATGACGCTGAGGGCGCGCCTCTCCTCGCCAGGAGTTTTGATCACGAACGGATAGGTCCGAAGGTCGACCTCAGTCACGTCGTCCTGGATGAGCGTCGTCCCCACCCTCTCGGCCTGCGCGCGCATCTGCTCCATCAACTCTGGCCCCTGTATCGCGTCCTTGAAGCCGGGATAGTTCTCAACGTCGCTCGTCAACATCAGCTGTCCTCCGTATTTCGTCCCCATGTAGAGCACGGGCTCGAGCCCCGCCCTCGCGCAATAGACGCCGGCTGTGTATCCGGCCGGCCCAGAACCAATTATCACTACCTTGCTCACGTTGTCCATCCGAAGCGTCTGACCTGAAAACCGCGTCGGCGCTTGATAAACCTATTTCCGGCGGTGGCTATGCCTGCTTGCCTTCCCTCTGCGCTAGGTTGAGCAGGTCGGAGAGGTGGTTGGTCGTCGCGTCGAGGCGCTTCTTGTAGTTCGGGTAGAGCCTGTGGAAAGTCTCCTCTCTCATCCTCCTGCTTTGGTACTGGTCGAAGAGGTTCAAGAGGTCCTTCGCGGCTCTGTCCTCCTCCCGCTCAGCCTCTTGCAGCTGGTTGAGCAGGTCGAGGTAGCGCTGCGACTCGGCGAGCTGGCGTACGGCGTTGAGCCTGTTCATCGCCGTAGACTTGGTCGCGTCGAGCTCGTTCCTGACTTTGTTGAAATCGTTGCGG
>JASHZW010000162.1 GCA_030042335.1 Nitrososphaerales archaeon | reverse complement strand
GCATCCGTTCCTCTCCAAGGCGTTCATCGCCGCCGGCATCGTGCTGTTCGGAAACAACGACTTCGGCTGGAGGTTCTTCGTGGTCCTTCTGGGCACCGCGTCCGTCCCCGTCCTCTTCGCGATCTGCTGGCGTGTGACCAAGGACTCGACACTCTCGCTCTTCGCAGCGTTCCTGCTCGCCTTCGAGACGCTCTTCTTCGTCCACTCGAGCATGGCAGTGATAGACGTGCAGGGGATATTCTTCGCGCTTCTCGCGTTCCTGATCTACCTGGGGGACTTTCACTTTTGGAAGTTCAACAGGTACGTGGTCTCGGGCTTCCTCCTCGGCATAGCCTTCCTCTGCAAGGAGACGGCCGTCTTCCTCGTCGCGTTTCTCGCAGTGTACAATCTCTTCTTCGGGAGCGGGAAGAGGCTGCACCGATTCCTCTCCTCCATCGTCATCTTCGGGATGGCGACGGTGGTCTTCTGCGCAGGTTTGCAGGTCTATGTCAGCCTGTTCGGCAACAGTAGCCTGCATACCTTCGTCAACGACATCGACTACATCCTGAGCTACGGAAGTTCGCTAAAGGGCGTCGGTTGGATCGACAGCGCCTTCGGCACTCCCATAACACCGTTCGATTGGATGACGTACTACTCCGCCGTGGGGTACTACGTCTCGACCGAGCTCGTGAACAACGTGCCGGTGTACATAGCCATCGGGTACTGGGGCACCCCTAACTTCTTCGAGATCTGGTTGACGTACCTCTGGGCCCCCTACGTCGTCTACCTCGCGTACAAGAGGTGGCGCTGGAGACCTCCCGTCATCGCGCCGACATCCGTGGCCGGGGCCGACCTCTCCTCTGACGATGCCCCCCTGATGGTAGAGGCTCCGCAGGAGCCCGAAGAGCCGGTTCAGACGTCCCTGATGGCCGACCCGTCTTTCAAGCTCGCCGGCTTCGCCCTGTTGTGGTTCGTCTTCACGTACTTCCCCTATTTCGCCCTGTACGAGTACGGCAGGGTGACCTATCCCTTCTACCTCCTGCCCGCGATCCCGGCCATCTGTATCGGTGGTGCCTACATCCTGACGAGGAAGTGGTTCCCCAGGGAGGTCGCCTACATCCTCCTCGCCGGGGTCTTCCTCTGGTTCTTCCTGTATTATCCGGACAAGTCGTTCCTCCCGACGTGGATACGGATGCTCCTCTACCGCTGATAAGCACCCCCGTATCAAACTTAACTCACGGAGGGAATGTTTTTCTACACCTTCGTGCAAAATGAGCCGGACAATCAATGAGCCGGGTAGCCGACGTCAAATCTCGCATCTCATCGGTGGAGCTCCTCTCGACGCTGAAGAAGAACTACAGCTACAAGGAGCTCTCCGCCATACTGGGCCTCTCGGCCCCTATCCTCAGCCGCTACGTCAGAGGGCACGTCCTGCCCAGTGCCGCGCGCTCAGAGAAGTTCGTGGCGGTCTTCCGCGAGAAGCTCCTGCGGAAGATAGTCGCCGACCAGATCAGGACGACGCCCGATGGCTCCTACGACATGACGAGGGCCGTCATCGACGTGGGGCTCCTGCGGCAGATCGCGAAGGTCGTCTACAGCGAGTTCAGCCCCTCCCAGGTGCAGAAGATACTCACGATGGAGGTCGATGGCGTCCCCCTCGCGGTCGAGGTGGCGGACGAGTTTAACGTCAACGTGGCCATCGCCAAGGGCGAAAGGGACCTCGGGGTGGAGGAGCTTTACGAGCAGAGGGTGGTGTATTCGCCTGACTCGGTGAAGTACCTCTACCTTCCCAAGAGTTCGATAAAGAAGGGCGAGCACGTGCTGATAGTCGACGACTTCGTCCGCTCCGGGATAACAATCGATGCTCTGGTCAAGCTGGCAGAGAAGGCGAGGGCGCGGGTCGTGGGCGTCTTCACGATAGCCTCGATGGAGCAGTCGCTCCCGAAGCTCAAGGAGAGGCTCAACCTGAACTGTCCTGTCGAGTCGCTGGTCTCCCTCCCCCCGGTCCAGAGACACTACAACTTCTAGGTGCCGGAGATGGACCCCTTCACCGTCGACAGGGAATTCGTCGCGAAAAGGATACCCCCGAGGAAGAAGGACTCCCACAAGGGAATGAACGGGACGGTCTGCGTCGTGGGAGGGGGCCGAATCTATCACGGCGCCCCCTTCCTCGCTGCGATGGGCGCGATGCGGACTGGTCTCGACCTTGTCTACCTCGCCGTTCCTGCCGGGATCGCCCCCTCCGTTCGTTCACTCTCGCCCGACCTGATAGTCTACCCCATGCCCGACAGCAAGCTCACGCGCGGCAACGCGAACCGGCTGGCCGGATGGCTCCCGACAGTCGACTGCATCGCTATCGGCCCTGGGTTGGGTCCGCAGAACCAGGATGAGCTGAGGTACGCGCTGACCAAGCTCGCGACCAAGTCGAAGAGGCTAGTCGCCGACGCCGACGCCCTCAGACCCTCCATCCTTCCCGCAGACTATACCTCGAAGATGGTCGTCACGCCCCACTCAGGGGAGTTCGAGCGCCTCTTCGGGGCGAAGCTCGAGCTTGAGACGGGACCGAGGGTCGCGGCCGTCAAGAAGGCTGCCGGTGACAACGGGATAGTCGCCCTCGTGAAGGGGCCCGTCGATATCGTCAGCGACGGCGAGAATGTCGCGCTCAACGACACCCACTCGCCCGCGATGACGGTGGGTGGCACGGGAGACGTGCTCACGGGGGTCACTGCAGGACTCCTCGCCAAGGGCCTGGACCCCTTCGACGCTGCCTGCTGCGCGGCCTTCATCAACGGTACCGCAGGCGCCGTGGCTGCCCAGGAACTGGGCTTCCACATAACGGCTTCCGACGTCATCAGCCGTATCCCCGCCTCTATGAAGCCCTTCGACAGACTGGAATAGGACTACCGCTTTGAATTGAGGAGTATCTTCGAGAACGGCGCCGTCGGCGTCGTCTGCTCGAGGAAGGACTCCTGCCCGGAGCCGAGGCCCCTGATGTCGAGCCATCCTCCCGAGGCCTCGAGGAAACCCTGGTTTGCGAGGGAGACCGCCTTGGCAAAGTCGTCGTCCGAGTAGGAGAAGGAGCCTATCACCTGCTTCTCGGAGCGCACGATGTCGTTCCCTGGAAGGCTGGAGCCCGGCTCGTGCAGCCCTACGAAGACCGCCCTTCCGCCTCTCCGAATCAGCGCCACGGCCTGGGACCTGGTCTCAGCCGCACCGACCGCATCTACGACTGCGTCGAGGCCCTCACCAGCGGTGGCCTGCTTGACGAAGGCCGAAGTGTCCTCGCTCTTCGGGTTCAGGACCTTCGTCGCGCCCCAGCTCGCCGCCCAGCGCAGTCTCGCAGGGTTTGTGTCCGAGACCACGACATTTCCTGCCCCTCTCGCCCTGAGCATCTTCGTCGTCATGAGCCCTATGGTGCCCGCGCCGATGACCATCACCGAGTCGCCGACGCTAGCTCCGGAGAGCGCCGCGGCCCTGACCCCGCAGGCCAAGGGCTCCACCAGGGCTCCCGCAACAGGGTCGTCGACCCTGTAGATCGAGCTGGCGGGCACCGACACGAACTCCGCATACGAACCAGGGAAGTCCACCCCGATGATCTTCCTAGAATAGCACAGCTGCCTGAGGCCGAGCCGGCATTGCCTGCAGGCGCCGCACGAGAGCAGGGGGTTCACGGTCACCAGCTGCCCTTCCCACTCCTTCGGTACGTCCTGGCCTGCCTCGACCACCCTTCCGGAGAACTCGTGCCCCATCACCAGCGGAGGTCTGCGGAGCTCGTTATGCCCGAGAAACGCCCCTATCTCGGACCCGCAGATGCCGGAGTCCTCTACCTGGAGGATGACCCACCCGGCGCGGGAAGCGGGCTTCGGCCTCTCCTCGACCTCCATCCTCGAAGGAGCGGTCCAGACTAGCGCCTTCACTTGTTAAGTCTCACCTTGTCGAGGACTTTCTCGTTGATTTCCAGGCCAAGGCCCGGCTCTTCCGGAACCTGCATCTTGCCGTTCTCGACCCTGAACGGACGCTTGGCGAGGTCGTGCACCAGAACGTTGGGCTCCTGTTTGAATTCGCACAGGAAGCCGTCCGGAGAGGAGACGGAGAGGTGCAGCGAAGCCGCGGTGTTCACGGCAGTGCTCCAGTTGTGCGGGACCCACATCACGTTGTTTATGTGAGCGAGCTCGATGACCCTCTTCATCTCCGAGATCCCGCCGACCTTGCTCGCATCGGGCTGCATCAGGTCTCCCGCCTTCCTCTTTATCGCCTCGTTGAAGTCATAGACGGTGTAGAGCTGCTCCCCGAACGCCACCGGGACGTCAAGGCTCCTGCTGAGCTCCGCGTAACCGTCGAGGTCGTCCTGCTGCAGCGCCTCCTCGAACCAGAAGGCCTCGTACTTCTGGACCATCCTGCCCATCTTCACCGCGTAGGGGACGCTCCAGTTGACGTACCTCCCAACGTCTATCATGAGCTTCGTGTCGGGACCGATCCCCTCGCGTATCGTGGCGACCATCTCCTCGTCCTTCTTGAAGTCCGCCCCGAACGGCTTCGTGGGTATCATGCCCCACCCGAACTTCGTCCCAAAGTATCCCAGCTTCGCGTACTTCTGACCCTTCTTGGCGGTCCCTTCCGGGTCGTCCATGTCGAAGAGGAGGCTCGCGTACAGCGGGATCTCTGTCTTGTACTGCCCGCCGAGCACCTGGCACGCCGGGATTCCAAACGCCTTGCCAGCTATGTCGACGAGGGCGGTGTCGATGGCGCTCATGGCGTAGGTCGCGAGGCCGCGTCTGCCGTACCAGTAGGTCGCCTCGTAGAGCTTCTCCCATATCTTCCGGTACTCTACGGGATTCTCGCCTTTGATCCTCGGGGCTATCCCCCGCTCTATCAGTTCCTTGACCGCAAACGCCGCCTCGCCGTTCTCGCTGCCGACGCACGCCTCACCCCATCCGTAGATTCCTTCGTCCGTCTCGACCCTAGTTATCAGCTGGTAACCGGTGTAGCCGCCGACGTTCGCCGCGTCCTTGTAGCTCGGGTCCTGAGCGTACAGGATCATGGGCTCGACCTTGGTGATCTTCATCGGCGGGCCCATCCGCCGCGCCTCTACTTATAGCTCAGGTCTCGCGTTCGCGTAGAGGCTGCCTACTTGCCCCTGTAGTAGCTGGCGACCTTCGAGTAGATTGCCATCGCCTTGTCCGGTTCGACGCTCATGTCGCTCACTATGACCTGGGTGGCGCCAAGCTTCCTGAACGTCTCCATGGCGTCGATGACCTGGTCGGGCTTGCTGAAGATGATGACGTTCTTCCTCACCGTCTCCTTCGGCAGCTTCCTTCCCACCCTCTCGATCTCGCGCGGGTCCCCCTCGTTGACCATGCCGCGGATTGACGAGCCGGCGGCCAGCCTGTGCATCCTGTCCACGACCTTGTCCTCCGGCCCGGTCGCCATGTCCATGAGCACCGCCTTCTCTATCTTGGACGGATCCCTTCCCGCTTCCTTTGCCCCGCGCTCGAAGTTGGGGAGCACGATCGTCCGCATCGCCTCGGCGTTCCCTGACGTCATCAGCCTGTCGGCGTACTTGCCCGCCAGGTACGAGGCCTTCGGCCCTATAGCCGAGAGGTAGATGGGCGGCGGTCTCGCTCCTTTCACGTAGAGCTTCGTGGTCCCCAGCGTGAAGTACTTGCCCTTGTAGCTGAAATAATCGTCCTCCTGCCACAGCTTCCTGATCAGGTCCACCCCTTCCAGGGTCCTGTCCATCCGCTCCGACCACTTCGGCCACCTTCCCATGAACCAGCTCTCGTTGAGCGCCTCTCCCGAGCCGACGCCGAGGACGAACCTTCCGGGGAACATCTTTTCCATCGTCCCCGCCGCCTGTGCTATTATTGCCGGGTGGTACCGCGCCCCTATGGGCACGGTGACGTCAGGGCCGACGATGAGCTTCTTCGTCTTCGATGCTATTACAGCGAGGAGCTCCCACACGAAGAAGCTGTGCTCGAAGGACGCGTGCCACGGAAGGTAGTGGTCGCCCATCCACAGGTAGTCGAAGCCGGCCTTCTCGGCACCTATGGAGTACTTGAGGGTGTAGTCGGGGTCGAACTCCATCATGAAGGAGGAGTCGAGACCCAGCCTGAGCCCGCTCGCCAGGACGACCGCCTCTAGAGGTCCTTCAGGACCTCGTAGGCCGAAGTGACTGCCTCGTCTACGTCCTTCTCGGTGTGCGCGGTGCAGACGAAGAGGTGCTCGTACTGCTGCGGGTGGAAGTATATCCCGCGCTTGAGCAGGCGCTTGTGGAACTTCATGTACTTGGCCGAGTCCGTGCTGAAGAAGTCCTTGTAGTTC